>JALYYT010000169.1 GCA_030946285.1 Gemmatimonadota bacterium | reverse complement strand
TGCCCGAACCCGATGTAATTGCCGACGAAGTCGAGCGCATGCTGCGCGGAGGATCTCCGCTGACCGGAAAGCGCGTCCTCGTCACTGCCGGCGCGACGCGCGAACCGGTGGATCCAGTGCGCTTCATTTCCAATTACAGCAGTGGTCGCATGGGGGTGGCGGTCGCCCGCGCAGCCTGGGAGCGTGGCGCACAAGTCACACTGGTTGCCGGCTCGATAGATGTTCCGCTTCCGACGGGAGCGCACGTGATCCATGTGCGGACGACCGAGGAGATGTCGGTTGCGGTGTCCGAGGCGATCACTACCGCTGACGTACTGATCATGGCTGCCGCGCCCGCTGACTTTCGGCCCGCGGAAGCCGCGACGTCCAAGATCAAGAAGAGCTTGAGTCCCTCAGCGATCCCGCTCGTGCCCACTACGGACATTCTCGCCGCTACGATCGAGGGTAGGCCGGAATCGCTGGTGGTGATCGGCTTCGCACTCGAAACCGACAACCTTATCGAGAACGCACGCGCCAAGCTGTCTGCCAAGAAGCTGGACATGATCGTTGCCAACCGTGCCGGCCCTGAAGGCGAGGGTTTCGGATCGGACACGAACCGCGTGACATTCATCTCCAGTGGCGGCTCCGAGGAACTTCCCCTGATCTCCAAGTCCGAAGTGGCGGAACTTCTTCTGGACCGCGTCGAGGGCATGCTGAATGGACGCTAGGGCCCGCCTGAGAGCGTATCTCGAGCAACGCCGGGAACTCGGCGAGTCCGAGTTCGTGCTGGACAGCATGAGCGTCGAGGAAGCGCTTTCCGCCATAGACAAGCTGCGCGCGGCTGAGCCTCCAGGGGCCGTCCAGCGACGCATACCCAACGCCCGGCCCGCGCGCGAAACTGTCCGGCCCATCGTGGCCGTCCAGGAGCCCGAAGCCGTGGCACCGTCAGCCGTTTCCACCGGGCGAATCGAGCAGGTAGCCGCTGTGCCACCCACGCCGGCCAAGGAAATTCCGCACGCTGATTTCGCGGGAGACGGCGGCACTACGAAGCGCGAGATCGTGCATGGAATCGTGGTCGGGAACGCGAACGGAACACTTTTCGAGCAGAGTCCCTTCCATTCTTCCCGAACTCTCGGATCGCTCGCAAAGCTCATCGAGGACTGCACACGGTGCCCGTTGTACAGCACGGCCAGGAACGCTGTGCCGGGCGACGGCGATCCCGAAGCGGACTTCATGTGCGTCGGCGAGGCTCCCGGCGCGAACGAGGATGAATCCGGACATCCGTTCGTCGGCCAGGCTGGAGGGTTGCTCACGAAGATTCTTGCGGCCATCGATCTGACACGCGAGCAGGTGTTCATCACGAATGTTCTCAAGCACCGTCCCCCGGGTAACCGCAATCCGCAACCGAACGAGGTCGAGGCCTGCAGCCCCTACCTCGTACGGCAGATTCAGATGGTCAAGCCAAAAGTCATTCTGGCGCTCGGGACATTCGCGGCGCAAACTCTACTGGAGACAAAGACTCCGATCGGGAAGCTGCGAGGGGCCGTTCATCGCTATTACGGCATTCCGCTCATAGTCACATACCATCCGGCCGCACTGCTTCGCAATCCGGCCTGGAAGCGCCCAACATGGGAAGATGTCAAGCTCGCTAGACACATACTCGATACCGCGAAGTCATGAGGTGACCACGGTGCGCGATCCATATCGCGACCGTACCCCTCCGTATTCGGAAGCCGCTGAGCAGGCGGTTCTCTCGGCGATGCTTCTGGACGCCGACGCTCTGCTGCGCGCGACTGAATTCGTGGATGAGTCCATGTTTTATCGCGAGTCCCATCGCCGCGTATTTCGCGCGATGCTCGCGCTGTCTGAGCGCGGCGAAGTCATCGACCCTCTGACGCTCACGGAAGAACTCTCCCGCAAGAACGAGCTGGAAGCTGCTGGCGGCCGAGAGTATGTGGCCTATCTCGTTGACGTCGTTCCCACTGCGGCTAACGTGGAGTACCACGCCCGCATCGTGCGCGAGAAGGCACTTCGTCGTCGCCTGATCGAAGTGTCCACGTCGATCGTCAGCGAGGCCTTCGATTCCGCTCTGCCTGCGGCGGAGCTTCTCGATGCGGCCGAGCACGCCATCTTCGAGGTCAACCAGAGCCGCGGCACCGAAGGCTTCACGCGAGTGAAGGAGTTGATGTACGAGGCGATGGAGCGGATCGAGCAGCTTCATCTTGCCGGCGAGTCGGTCACGGGCGTTCCAAGCGGCTTCAAGGACCTGGACGAGATAACCGCCGGATTCCAGCCGTCGGAACTGGTGATCGTGGCGGCGAGGCCGTCCATGGGAAAGACTGCGTTCTGTCTGAACATTGCGCAGAACGCCGCGCTCGACGCAAAGACGCCGGTCGCGTTCTTCTCGCTTGAAATGAGCAAGCAGTCACTACTTCAGCGAATGCTCACGAGCGAAGCGCGCGTGGATGCTCAGCGGCTGCGCAAGGGCAAGCTGCGTGACGATGAATTCGTGCAGCTCGGACGCGCGGCCGGACTGCTGAGCCAGGCGCCCGTGTGGATTGATGACACGCCCGCGATCTCGCTGCTTGAGATGCGCTCCAAGGCGAGACGACTCAAGGCTGAGCATGACATCGGTCTCATCATCGTTGACTACCTCCAGCTCATGGTCGGTCCGCCGGCCTCCGAGAACCGGCAGCAGGAGATCAGTACGATCTCGCGATCACTCAAGGCACTGGCGCGCGAACTGCGCGTTCCGGTGATTGCGCTGTCGCAGCTCAGCCGCGCGCCGGAGCAGCGAGCGGGCGACAACAAGCGCCCGCAGTTGTCGGATCTGCGCGAGTCCGGTGCGATCGAGCAGGACGCCGACGTCGTCATGTTCCTCTACCGGCAGGAGTACTACGACGTTCTCGAAGGCAAGGATCCGAGCCAGCCGGACAAGGATGGCAAGACCTCGCAGGGGCTCGCCGAGGTGATAATTGGAAAGCAGCGCAACGGACCAACGGGAAACGTGACGTTGTTCTTCAACCGTCAGTACACGCGCTTCGAGAATTATTCCGGTCGCCAGGGCGGAGGCGGGCAGGGGAGCTAGTGAGCGCCAAGGCAAGAACCGTCTACAGATGCACCAGCTGCGGCGCCGACCATCCCAGGTGGGCCGGCCGCTGCGATGCGTGCGGTGACTGGAACACGCTGGTGGAGGAGATTGTGTCGGCGCCCACTAACGCGACGGGCGCGACTGCTCGCCGTCGAGGCGGCGCGTCGTCACTCTCCGCGGGCGGTGCGATTGCCGCCGCGCCGCGTCTCCGGGACGTTCACGGATCAGAATCGAAGCGCTGGAAAACCGGAATCGGCGAATTCGATTTCGTCCTCGGCGGCGGTATCGTCCCCGGATCGGTGGTGCTGATCGGCGGGGAACCGGGAATCGGCAAGTCCACGCTTCTGCTCCAGGTCGCCGCGACGCTTCAGGGCGGCGGGCATGAAGTTCTCTACGTTTCGGGCGAGGAATCGCCGCTACAGGTGAAGTTGCGCGCTGACCGGTTGGGAGACGCGGCGCAGGACGTCGCGCTTCTCTCCGAGACCAATCTCGAGACGATTCTCGCGACCGCGTCGTCCACCGCACCGGCCGTGATGATAGTGGATTCGATCCAGACAGTGTTTACATCAGATCTGGAAGGCGCACCGGGCAACGTGGGTCAGGTTCGCGAATCGGCGGCGCGACTGATGCACTTTGCGAAGGCGTCGGGGACCAGCGTGTTTCTGGTCGGACATGTGACCAAGGGCGGTGGTATCGCCGGACCGAAGACACTGGAACACATCGTCGATACGGTGCTTTACTTCGAAGGCGAGGGAACACTGGATCACCGTGTGCTGCGCGCAACAAAGAACCGTTTCGGGAGCGTGGACGAGATCGGTGTATTCCGGATGCACGAGAACGGACTCGAGCCGGTGGCGAATCCATCGGAGTTGTTCCTGAGCGATCGCCACGACATTTCATCCGGCAGTGCAGTGACGTCATTGCTGGAAGGATCGCGTCCCATCCTGATCGAAGTGCAGGCACTCGCGGCGAAAGCCGGCTATGGAACACCTCAGCGCGTAGCGACCGGCTACGACGGTCGCAAGCTCGCACTCCTGCTCGCGGTGCTCGACAAGCGCGCAGGGCTGGCGTTTTCATCGCTGGATGTGTTCATCAACGTCGTGGGCGGTGTGCAGCTCCGGGAGCCGGCCGGAGATCTCGCCGTTGCGGCGGCGCTCGCGTCGAGCGCGTACGACCGAGCGCTTCCGTCGGACGCCGTCTTCATTGGCGAGGTGGGACTCGGCGGCGAGATCCGTCCCGTCGCGCAGACCGAACGGCGACTGGCGGAAGCCGCGAAGATGGGGATGGGTAATGCATTCGTCGCGCAGAAGTCGGCGAGCGGTCGAATTCCCAAGGGCGTCCGTGCCACCGGCGTGGCGACGGTGGGTGACATGTTCCGGAAACTGTTCTCGTGAGTGCCGTTGCCGACGTGGGAGTAGTGATCGTCGCGGGCGGGACGGGATCGCGCACCGGATCCGAGGAGCTGAAGCAATTCCGCTGGGTGGGCGGCAAGCCCATGCTGCTGCACAGCGTGCAGCTGTTCCAGGAGCGGGCTGACGTCTGCATGGTGGTAGCCGTACTCCCGCGCGCCTACGCAGGCGATCCACCGCCGTGGATATTTCAGAGCGACCTGAGCCGTCTTCTGATCGGAGTTGGCGGGTCGCATCGTGGTGCGTCGGTGCGTAACGGACTCGACGACCTGCCTGCGGAAGCACGCGTCGTCGTGGTACACGATGCCGCTCGTCCGTTCGTGACCGCGGAAACGATAGAAGCGGTAATCGCCGCTGCACGGCTAGGCACCGGCGCAGTTGCGGGCGTGCCGGAGGTTGATACCCTGAAGCGAGTGGCTGCCGATGGTAGTATCTCCGGGAGTGTTTCGCGCGACGGATTATGGCGCGCCCAGACTCCGCAGGCGTTCCCGCGCGACATGATAGACGACGCAACACGGCGCGCGAACCGTGAGGACATTCAGGAGACCGACG
>JALYYT010000149.1 GCA_030946285.1 Gemmatimonadota bacterium | reverse complement strand
ATCTCGCACTCACGTACGACTCCGCGGGAAAGCTCGTTCCTCCTCCGCCGAACCTCGCCGCGCTCAAGTTCCGCGAGGAGGAAGGCTCCTTTCTCGTAGGCGCTCTCGCGGCGCTGGTCGGTCATTCGAAAAAGGTCGGTTTCGTCGGCGGAATGGACATTCCGCTCATACACAAGTTCGAAGCTGGCTACACGGCGGGCGTGAAGTACGTGTGCCCCGACTGTACAGTCATCGCGCAGTATGCAGGCGTGACACCAGAAGCGTTCAAGAACCCAAGTCGCGGCAAGGAGCTCGCGCTCAGCCAGTACCAATCCGGCGTTAACGTGATCTTTCACGCGAGCGGTGCAACCGGCCAGGGCGTGTTCGAGGCAGCCCGGACCACGCACAAGCTTGCGATCGGCGTTGACGCGGATCAGTACGACGAGGCCCCGGGCTACATACTTACCTCGATGGTCAAAGGTGTGAACGCCGCGACGTTCGACGTGATCCGGCGGGTGAACGATGGTACATTCCACGGCGGCGTGTACTCGTTCGGCCTGAAGGAAGACGGAGTGGGATACGTGTACGACGCGCACAACAAGGCGCTGATTCCAGATTCCGTTCATGCGCGGGTCGAGGCGATCCGTGCGGATATAATCGCCGGACGAATCAAGGTACCGACCACACGATGACCGACAAAGCGACAGCGCCGCTCGCGGTGAGAATGCACGATATCTGCAAATCGTTCGGGCCTGTGCGTGCGAACCGCGACGCATCGCTCGAAGTCGCACCGGGAGAGATTCACGCGCTCGTCGGCGAGAATGGCGCTGGCAAGTCAACGCTCATGCGCGTGCTTGGCGGACTACTGTCGCCGGATTCGGGCGGTCTCGAGGTGAACGGCCGCAATGTCACCGGCTGGACGACTCGCGATGCGATCGATGCCGGAGTCGGCGTCGTGCACCAGCACTTCATGCTCGTCCCGACGCTTACGGTGGCCGAGAATCTCGTGCTGGGCAAGGAACCGACGAGCGGGGGGCAGATCGACTACGCGCGCGCAGTCGCGGACGTCACGCGAATGGGCGAGGAGACGGGACTCGTCATCGACGGAACCAGGCTCGTCGCCGATCTCGCTGTCGGCGAGGCGCAAAGAGTGGAGATACTCAAGACCCTGTATCGTGGCGCCAAGATACTCGTGCTCGACGAGCCTACCGCGGTACTATCGCCACCGGAAGTGAAGGAGCTAGTCCAGGTGCTGCGGCGCGTACGGGACAATGGTGGAACCGTGATAATCATCACGCACCGGCTGGACGAAGTGATGGCACTATCGGACAATATTACGGTGATGCGCGCGGGTGAAACGGTCGCCAGACTGAAAACCGCGGACACAAACCCGTCGGAAATCGCGCAGGCAATGGTCGGCCGGCACGTTCGGCTTACGACTCGCGAGTTTGCGATCGTGACCGACACGACGGCGGCTGCGCCATCCCGTGCCGCACCGTCGGACGATCGCGGTGCCGGACTGGTCGTTCGCAATCTGGTCGTAGCGGGCACTCGCAAGGCGCGCGAAGTGGACGACGTGTCGTTCGCGGTGAGACCGGGAGAAATCCTTGGCATCGCCGGAGTGGAAGGCAATGGACAGACCGAGCTGATCGAGGCGCTCGCTGGGCTCAGCGCAATCGCTGGCGGATCGGTCAGCATAGGCAGTCTGGATGTGACGAACATGTCGCCGCGCGCACACACCGACGCTGGAATGTCACACATTCCGGAAGATCGGCAGCGTCGCGGCATCATCATGGACTACTCCGTCGCGGACAATCTGATACTCGGGATGCAGCATCGCTTCAGCAGTAACGGCGTCCTCGACCGTGACGCGATAGCGGAATACGCCCGGCAGCAGATTCGCACCTTCGACATCCGGCCCGCAAACGCGGATGTGCCTGTTCGCGCACTCTCCGGCGGCAACCAGCAGAAGGTCGTAGTCGCGCGAGAGATGGGGGGCGGACGAGACTATTCGGTCCTGCTAGCCTCGCAGCCGACGCGAGGTGTCGACGTCGGCGCGATCGAATTCATTCATTCGCGACTCATCGCAGCACGCGACGCCGGCAAGGCGATCCTGCTCGTATCCGCGGAGCTCAACGAGGTGCTGTCACTTGCCGATCGCGTCGCTGTAATGTGCGGGGGTCGGTTCGTCGTGGTGATGCCGGCTGCGGAAGCGAGTGAGGAAGTGCTCGGAGAATACATGACCGGCGCGAGAGTGGCGGCGTGACGGCTGCACAGCGCGAGAAGATCGAGGAAGCGCTTTTTCCGCCAATCGTCGCGATTCTCATCGCGTTCGTTGCAGGCGACATCCTCATGCTCAGCTTCAACCAGTCGCCGTTCGTCGTCTGGCGGCTGCTGCTCGAGGGGACCTGGGGCAATGCCTACGGATTCGGCCAGGTGCTGTACAAGGCGACAACACTCTCCTTTACCGGCATGGCGGTGGCGTTCGCGTATCGGGCGGGCCTGTTCAACATCGGCGGTGAAGGCCAATTGGCTGCTGGCGGCCTCGCCGCCGCGCTGGTGGGATTCGCGCTTCCCGCCGGATTCCCCGCGATAATCGCGATTGTCCTGGGCTGCCTGGGAGCCGCCGCCGCAGGCGGCGTCGTCGGCGCCGTCCCCGGATATCTCCGGGTGCGGTTCGGCGCGCACGAAGTCATCACTACGATCATGCTCAACTTCGTCGTGCTCGCGCTGCTCAACTGGTTCATCGCGACGCACCTGCGAGTTCCCGAGACACTGCACACTCCGGAAATCCATGCCGGCGCCATAGCACGGCTCAGTGCGTTGCTTCCGGCGTTTCACGGGTCGGCAGCGAATTTTTCAGTCCTGCTGGTGTTGCTCACAGCGTTCGCGATGTGGTACTACATGTTCCGCACTCGTGGCGGTTATGAGCTGCGCGCAGTCGGCCTTCAGTCGGACGCCGCCGAATACGGCGGCATCAATGTGCGGCGAGTGTTGTTCAGCGCCATGACCGTATCCGGTGTGATCGCCGGACTCGGCGGCGTGAATTTCGTGCTTGGTTACAAGTACTACTACGAGGATGGATTCGCAGGAGGCACCGGCTTCCTCGGTATCGCCGTCGCTCTCGTGGGACGCAACAATCCATTCGGCATCCTGTTAGCGGCACTGTTCTTCGCGACACTGTCACAGGGCGGCCTTGCGGTCAACGCTTTCGTACCGAAGCAGATGGTGGACGTGCTGCAGGGCGTGGTGATCATCGCTATTGCCGCGTCGGTCCCGGAGGTGCGTCGCATTCTCCTCGGTTCGCGCCGCCGGCCGGCGACGGAACCAGCGACAGCGCCACCGTCGGCGACAGAGCCTCCACCAGCGCCGGTCTGAGACCATGAATTCACTGGCAATCCTCACACAGGTCCTGAGAATCGCGATCCCGTATCTCTTTGCGGCCGCCGGAGGCGTGATCGCTGAGCGTGCAGGGATCATCTCGCTCACGCTCGAAGGCTACATGCTTGGGGGCGCCTTCACTGCCGTCGTGGGAACGTTCTACACCGGCTCTCCGGTGATTGGAGTTCTCTGCGGAATCGCTGGCGGAATCCTGCTCGCGCTCATCCACGCGGTCGCGTCCATCCGCTATCGCGCGGACCAGGTCATCGTCGGCATCGCGATAAACCTCTTCGCCGTCGGTATCACGCGGTTCTTCCTGAAATTGCTGTTCGGAAGCTCGTCCAATTCACCGCGCGTCAACGGACTCGCCGCAGGCTACGGCGATCCGCTGATATGGCTCGGGCTGCTCGCCACTCCCGTTGTCGCATTCATCCTCTTCCGGACTCCGTTCGGCCTGCAGATTCGCGCGACGGGCGAGAAGCCAGAGGCCGCCGCGAGCGTCGGGGTACCGGTCAAGCGCGTGCAGTACATGGCCGTGATACTATCTGGCGGACTCGCCGCGCTCGGTGGAGTATACCTCGCCCTCGATCAACATCAGTTCACCGACCAAATGACCGCGGGCCGCGGTTTCATTGCCGTGGCGGCGGTGATCTTCGGTCGCTGGAGCCCGCTCCGCGCCGGTGCCGCCTGCCTGCTCTTCGCCGCAGCGGAGACGGTGCAGATTCATCTGCAGGGGAATCATGTCGTCGCGAGTCAGTTCATAGAGATGATTCCATACGTCCTCACGATTGTCGCCCTCGCTGGAGTGGTCGGACGAGCGGTGGCTCCGGCCGCACTGGGGCGAGCCGAGGTGTAGGGCTC
>JALYYT010000147.1 GCA_030946285.1 Gemmatimonadota bacterium | reverse complement strand
CGTGGGAAGGACTGGTGATCGGCGCGCTGCTCGTCCTCCGCTCCAGACGTCGCCTCGGCGCAGCCGCGGCCGCAGCCGTGGCCGCTGCCACGCTCGCGGCATGTGCGCCCACGAACAAGGCGGCGCTCCTCGCGTACAACCGGGGAACGAGGCTGCTGGCGCACGACTCGCTGTCCGCGGCTGTCCCGATTCTGGATTCGGTAGAGGCACTTCACGGACCGCGAAGCTTCGACGCTACATTCAATTCAGGTTGGGCGTATCTTGTCACGGGTCGCAAGCTTCATGGTGATACAGCTGCGGTGCCGCTCGACAGCGCACTGGCTCACTACCGGCGTGCGCTGACCCTGAATCCCGACGATGCCGATGCGAAGTGGAACTACGAACTTGCACTCCGGCCCCACAAGGCCTCCGGTGGTGGCGGAGGTGGTGGCGGAGGTGGCGGCGGAGGTGGTGGAGCGGCCCCGCAACCGAAACCTGCGGGTGGCGGACTCGGCACGCAGCAGGCGGATGCCGTGCTGAACAACGCCGCGCGCGAAGAGCAGGATGTGCAGGGTCGCAAGCAGCAGAAGAATGTCCCGCAACCGCCGCCGCGTGGGAAGGACTGGTGATCGGCGCGCTGCTCGTCCTTGCGCAGCTGGGGTCCGTGCAGTTCCAGACCCGTGTGAGTCCGGACACGGTGTATGTCGGGCAGCAGGTGAACTACGACGCCGTCACTCTCGTCGACGACGCTGCGCGGCGCAGGCTTCGCGCGAACCCCGTATTCACCCCGGCGAACGTCGAGGGCGTCACGCTGTACGATTTCCCGTTCGACACCGCGGCGATTTCGACTGTGATGGTGAATGGGTCGTCCTTCAGGCGATTCGCGTACCACCGCGCGATGTTTCCGCTTTTGCCGGGCACATACACCGTTCCTGCCGCGAGTCTTCAGTACACACTTCCGGAAGGAGACGATTACTTCAGTCCGCCGCGCAAATTCACAACGAATTCGCTTCCTGTGGAATTCACGGCGATCGCGCTACCGTCTTCCGGCCGGCCCATTGACTTTTCTGGCGCAGTGGGAGAATTCAGGGATACGCTCCACACCGATGGCTCATCGCTCCGCGTCGGTGAACCATTCACGGTTACGATGCGCGTTTCCGGGACGGGGAATCTCCGATTGCTCGCGCGTCCCGCGCTCCAGGTAGAATGGGCTTCTCTAGTTCCGGGTGACGAGCGCGTCTTCTGGGATTCGGCAGGCACTGTCGTACGCGGCGCCAAGGAATTCGACTGGGTAGTCACTCCGAAGATCGCGGGCGACATGGTCCTTCCCGCGGTGCGATACGATTTCTTCAATCCAACGACGCGGAGGTACGAGGTCGCCGTCACACCTTCAATGTCCATGTCGGTTGCGGCCTCCAGCACGACAGTAACGGATTCGACGCGGGTGCCGCGTGATACGATCGGCGACACGCCCTTCCCGTCGATCATGCGGTTTGCGCGCGCCAACTCGCTCGTGATCGGGATCGTCGCGAGTGTGCTGGCCATGCTCCTGCTGGCCGTGTTGCTCACAGGGCGAAAGCGCGGAACAGCCCAGGATGAGGAGGATTGACCTGCGCGCACGTAACCGCCGCTTGTAGTCCACAGTCGTTCCCGCTACGATCAACGGCGTGCCGATGATCAGCGTCCTCCCAAGCGCAGTCGCAGACCAGATCGCCGCAGGCGAAGTGGTCGAGCGCCCTGCGTCCGTGGTCAAGGAACTCGTCGAGAACTCACTCGACGCCGGTGCACGCAGTGTCGAGATCCTGGTGCAGGATGGCGGCCGGTCACTGATTCGGGTCAGCGACGATGGTACCGGCATGGATGCATCGGACGCGCTGCTCTCTCTCGCCCGTCACGGTACCTCCAAGATTCACACGTCGGAGGACCTCACAGGCGTCCGGACGTTCGGATTTCGCGGCGAGGCGTTGCCGGCAATTGCATCCGTGTCTCGACTCGCGATCGAAACCGCGCTAGCTGATGGTGACGGAACACGCATCGTGGCCGGTGGTGCCGATGCGCCGGTGGTCTCGGCAACTCAGCGCAGGCGCGGCACGACGGTATCAGTGTCAGATCTTTTCTTCAACTCGCCCGCCCGCTCGAAATTTCTCCGAAGCGGCCGGTCCGAATGGCGCGCCATCTCCGATATGGTGACAACGCTGGCTCTGACCCGGCGCGACGTTCGATTCGAACTGACGCACGACAACCGCCGCGCGCTCGCCGCGGCGCCTTCGCCTTCGCTCCGCGCGAGACTGGGCGCGGTCTTCGGGGTATCGTACGCCGATTCGCTTCTTGAAGTCGATGACGTGGCCGCCGCGATGCACGTGTCGGGCCTCGTGGAGCGACCCGCGAACGTGGGAACGTCGACACGCAGAACATTCCTTTCCGTGAATGGTCGCGCCATTCGCGACGCCGGAATCGTCCGCGCCGCAGAGCTGGCATACCGATCGACGATTACCGCCGGCACTCGTCCGTCGCTGTTCATCGAAGTGTCGCTGCCGGTCGACACCATTGACGTGAACGTTCATCCGGCAAAGGCCGAGATACGTTTTCAGGATCGCTGGTCGGTCGAGCGAGCGGTCGAACGCGGTGTACGCCTGGCGCTCGGTACATTCGACAGCTCAGGCTCAATGGGCCGATCGTTCTTTGGCGGGATAGCGCCTCTGGCATACGATCAGCGTACTGTCGGCAACGAGGTGCTGTCGCCTCAGGCTGAAGGCGCCCCACTGTTCAGAAATGAATCGCAGGACGAGACGGACGGCCACGCCGCCTCATCATCGCAAGCAGGCGATACCGCGGGACCAGGCGAGCAGGAAGTAGCGGTGCCGGCGTACGACGGAACCGTTCCGCGACTCACGCAGTTGCGTCGCACCTACATGATGTTCGAGCACGAGGACGGCGTCGTTCTCATCGATCAGCACTCCGCACACGAACGCGTTCTCTTCGAACAATTCATGCGCGATATGGAGGCAGGCACTTCCACCGCGCAGAGACTGCTGCTTCCGTTCACGATCGCGCTTGGCTTTCAGGAGCTTGAGGTATACGACGCCAATCGTGAGTATTTCGATCGAATCGGGTTCGAGATAGAGCCATTTGGCGGAAACGCGCTGATCATTCAGGCCGTGCCGGTTCCACATCCGCGCTTCGACGCCGAGAGGTGCCTGCGGGACACGCTTTCTGCGATGACGGGGGACCGTTCACCATCTTCCGCCGGCCGGCACGAGAAGCTGGTGGCGACGGTTGCCTGCAAGGCGGCGATAAAGGCCGGAGACGCAATGTCTGACGCAGAGATGCGGTCTCTGTTCGTGGCGCTAAGGGACACGAGTCTGCCCGCGCACGACGTGCACGGCCGGTCGACCATCGTCCAGCTGGCGTGGACTGAAGTGGACAGGCGTTTTGGACGACTCTGAGATTCTGGTGATCGTCGGTCCTACGGCTGCAGGCAAGTCCATGCGGGCAATGGAGTACGCCGCAAGGGAAGACATCGCCGTGATTTCCGCGGACAGCCGTCAGATATACCGGCGGTTCGATATCGGAACCGCCAAGCCATCTCCTGAAGATCTTGCCCGCGTCGTACATTTCGGTGTGAACGTCGTCGAGCCAACCGCACACTACAGCGCCTACCGGTGGGCTCGTGACGCTGCGGGCTGGATCGAGCAGGCGCGCAAAGCCGGCCGGCGTCCCGTCATCGTGGGCGGCACCGGATTTTACATCAAGTCGCTGTTCGATCCTCCTTATGATGAACCGCCGGTCGATGGCTTCAGCATCCGTCCACGATATGAAATTGTCGATCCTGGTCCGTCATTACGTGACCACATTGCGACACGCGTGGACATGATGCTCGCTGGAGGCTGGCTGGATGAGATCGGCCGGCTCATGGAAACAGTTCCGGAGGATGCGATTGCATGGAAGGCGGCGGGATACCGGATGATGCGATCACACGTCCGCGGGGATACGACACTCGAGTTCGCGCGCGAACGTGCGATCATAGAGACCCGCCAGTACGCGAAGCGCCAGCGCACGTGGTTCAGGCACCAGCTCACATGAAGGCGACGTGAAGATTGGGATAACCTGCTATCCGACCTATGGCGGATCCGGCGCTGTTGCGACGGAACTCGGCATCGCGCTCGCGGAGCGCGGACACGAGGTTCATTTCATCAGCTACAGACAACCGTTCCGGCTTCCTTCGTTCCTGCCACGCGTGTTCTTCCACGAAGTTCAGGTCGGACAGCAGTACCCGCTCTTCGAGTATCCTCCGTACGATCTTGCGCTCGCGGTGCAGATGCACGAAGTCGTGAAGGCGCACGGGATCGAGGTGCTCCATTGCCATTACGCGATTCCGCATGCAACCAGTGCGTGGATCGCGCGTGAGATGCTCCGCGCTGAAGGGGCAGATGTCGCCGTGGTCACTACGTTGCACGGCACCGACATCACGCTGGTCGGCCAGGATCCGTCGTTCCACGCGATCACGAAATTCTCGATCGAAAAATCAGACAGGATAACCGCGGTATCCGACTTTCTCCGCGAGGAGACATTCAACGCTTTTCACTGCACCGGCTGCCGAGTCCTCGTAATTCCCAACTTCATAGACCCCAAGGTCTACGACAGGGCCCGCTACGCGGACCTGGAGGGGCTTCCGTTCTCGCATATGCGGAAGGTTCTGATGCATATCTCGAACTTCCGCGCGGTGAAGCGCGTGCGGGATGTCGTGCGAGTCTTTGCGAAGGTTGCGGAAACGGTGCCGAGTGTGCTTGTAATGGTGGGCGACGGCCCTGAACGCCCGGCCGCGGAAGAGGAAGCTCGCGCGCTCGGTGTCTTCAACTCCGTATTCTTCCTCGGCAAGATTGAAGCAGTTGCACCGCTCCTCGCAGACGCAGATGTCTTCCTGCTTCCGACGGCGAGCGAGTCGTTCGGGCTGAGCGCGCTCGAGGCAATGGCTTCCGGCGTGCCGGTAGTCGGTACGAACACCGGCGGGTTGCCGGAAGTCGTCACGGATGGCGTGACGGGCCTCCTGTACCCGATCGGAGACGTGGACGGTATGGCGCAGGGTGTGCTTTCGATCATTTCTGACCCGGTGCGCCAGGCTGAGATGGGCGCTGCCGGCGCGCTCGATGCGCGCCGACGGTTCTCGCTCGACGCAATACTATTGCAGTACGAAGCGATCTACCGGCAGGCAATCGAACAGCCGTCGGACGCGCACTGACTCACACACACGCACACGTTCACGCAACTGTACAAATTCACGCAACCGCACACTCACGCATAATACATCACTGATGCCCACGATTTTTCAGGCACTTGTACTCGGACTGCTTCAGGGTTTGGCCGAATTCCTTCCGATCAGCAGCTCCGCACACCTGACACTCGCGCCATGGCTGTTCAACTGGCCCGACCCTGGGCTGTCGTTTGACGTCGCACTGCACTTCGGCACTCTTGTGGCGGTCATATGGTACTTCCGCGCGGAGTGGGCCGATCTGATTCGCGCAGCCTGGCAGATCGTCGTGACGCGCAGGATTGTAA
>JALYYT010000116.1 GCA_030946285.1 Gemmatimonadota bacterium | reverse complement strand
GTTTGCGCCTCGACGATTCCAGTGGTGGGCGGCACCAATAGCGCTCGTAACACTTGCGGCGACCACGGTGGCGACCATTGGGCTGATGGGGAGCCTGCATGGCGTTCAGCGGTTCACATTCTCCGATACGTACGCGCTCGACGGCGCGGCGCTTTGGGGCAAGCTGATTATCATCGGCACGACCGCCGTCGTTGTCGCGCTGTCCGTTGATTGGTTCGCCGAGGATCCCCGACACGGCGAGTATTACGCGATACTGCTCCTGTCAGCGCTGGGCGCCATTCTGTTGGCCGGAGCTTCCGACCTTATGGAACTGACTCTCGCGGTACTGCTTTCCTCGGCGACGGGCTCAGTGCTTATTGCGTATCACCGTCGGTCCAAACGCTCCGGCGAAGCAGCAATCAAATACTATCTGCTTGGCGCACTCTCAAACGGAGTGATGGCCTATGGCGTTGTGTTGCTATTCGGGCTTGCGGCAACAACAACATACTCAGGCCTTCTGGCGGGCCTGAGCAGCGCGCATCCGCTGCCGCTGATTGTCGGTGGCGGGCTCGTGATTGTCGGCCTTGCATTCAAGATGGGAGCCGTACCGGTACACGCCTGGATGCCTGATGTCGCCGATGGTGCGCCGGCACCAATAGCCGCCTTTGTAACGGCAGCGCCAAAGATAGGCGCGCTGATCGCGCTCGCGCGGCTCATGCTCATTCTTCCGGAATCCGGCATTGGCTGGCGTCCAGTGATTGCGCTACTGGCTGCACTCACGATGAGTCTCGGCAACGCGGCGGCGCTCTGGCAGGACAACGTTCGTCGCCTGCTGGGCTGGTCCGCGGTATCGCAGACCGGCTACGGCCTCATGGCGGTCGTTGCAATTGGACGGAGTCCTCTCGCGCTACCGGCACTACTGTATTTCCTTGTTGCATACACGCTCGGCAATCTGGCGGCGTTCGGCGTCGTCATCCAGCTTCGTGGTGAATCGGATCGCAGCCGTTACGCGGGACTCGCACGAAGTCATCCGCTACTTGCCGCGGCACTCGTCGTAAGCTTTCTCTCCTTCGTCGGCATTCCACCGCTCGCGGGTTTCGCGGCGAAACTCGCGCTCTTTGGGGCAACGATCGAGGCGGGGTACAGCTGGCTCGCCGTCGTTGCCGTAATCAATACAGTAGTCTCGCTGGCGTACTACGCCAGAATTCTTGGACCGGTCTACTTCGGCGTACTGGGGGAAAAGGATCCCGTCGAAGCACTTCCGATTCTTGGGAACTGGGCCGTGACTGCGGCATTGCTAAGTGCTGCAACACTGGTTGTGCTGGGGATCGGCGCTGAGTCTCTTTTGAGCGCCTTCCACGCTGTGCGCTTCCTTCCAGGATAGCGGTACTTGTGGCCAACTGTCCTGGTGCGGGTCGTTCGAACTGCGATCCCAGCACCGTGACCCTATGATGCTTTGTCGCGACGAAGAAACCGAGGCTCGCGCGCGTCGATCCGAAAGGCGCTTTGAATAGAGTGCTGCTCACCGGACGACGTTATTCCCAAAGCAGCCCACGCGTTCCTCTCAAACTCACTACAATTCAAACTATCATATTCTTGCGCGTTTCGTTTCTTCCGGACTCGATGACATTCGTGAACGAGGCTCCCATGCCGGCCGAACGCAGGGCCACCGAGTGATAGCGGAGAGCTCCACGGTTCACCGTGCAGTTCTCGTCCGCCGAGGGCTCTGGCTCAGCTATATCACCATCGGCTACAATAGCATTGAAGCCGGCGCATCGATCTTCATTGGCTTGACATCCGGCAGTGTGGGTCTCCTCGGCTTCGGCGTGGATAGCGCGATCGAAGTCACGTCGAGTGCTGCGGCACAGTGGAGACTGCGTTCCGATCGCGATGCGACGCATCGAGATCGCGTGGAGCAGCTCAGCCTGCGTATCATCGGATGGTGCTTTTTGGGCCTCGCGGCATACGTCGCGTTCGATAGCGTGAAGTCGCTGTGGCTGGGAGAGCGCCCCGAGCGAAGTGTGCCAGGTATCGCGATCCTCGCGCTCTCTGTTGTCATCATGCCGATTCTCGCGCGGGCAAAGCGCAGGCAGGCTCGCGCCATGAATAGCGGAGCACTTACCGCAGACGCAAGACAAACGTCACTCTGCGCCTATCTGTCCGCGATTGCGCTAGTCGGCGTCGCGCTCAACGTGCTAGTCGGCTGGTGGTGGGCGGACCCTGCGGCCGCACTGTTAATGGTGCCGATTATTGCGAAGGAAGGAGTCGAAGGATTGCGTGGAGGAATGGCGTGTGACGACTGCGCTACATGAACCGCCAACTCGCCCGGCACCCGGACCGAATATGACCCGGGACACCAGGCAGTTCATCGCTTTATCACCTGCAATTGCTCCCGACTCGGCGAGTCGAAGTGCGATTGAGCCCGGATCGTCATGAAGATTCTGGTGATCGAGGACGAGGCCAAAGCTGCAGCCTACCTGCAACAAGGATTGTCCGAGGCCGGCTACGTCGTCGATGTTGCGTCGGATGGCGACAACGGCCTTGTCGCCGCGCGGACAGATGAGTACGCGCTCGTCATCTGTGACCTGATGTTGCCACATCGTGATGGGTTCTCCGTCGTCGCGGAGCTCCGGCGAGCTGGGCGGACAACGCCGGTCCTGTTCGTTACAGCCCGCGACGAGATTGACGCTCGCGTTCGTGGCCTCGACGTCGGTGCGGACGATTACCTGATCAAGCCGTTCGCCTTCGCCGAACTCTTGGCACGCGTTCGCGCGCTCCTCCGTCGAACGCCGGCGCGGGCTCCAGACATCTTTCGTCTCGCGGATCTGGTGTGCGACCCGCGGAGCCGGCGCGTCGAACGTTGTAGTCGGCGGATCGACCTCTCGCCAAGAGAATTTGCGCTGCTACAGTTTTTTCTTGAGCACGCCGGCGAAGTCGTATCGCGTACGCTCATAGCCTCGCACGTTTGGGACATGAACTTCGACAGCGACACTAACGTGGTCGATGTGCAGGTGCGACGGCTGCGGGCAAAGATCGACACATCGGACGTTGCACCGCTCATCCACACCGTACGCGGTGTCGGTTACGTATTGGAAGATCGCGCGAAAGATGACGAGGAGCGCAAGTAGGTGCGGTTCGCCCATCGATGGTCGCTCGCAGCACGTCTCATGGTGTGGTATGCCGTCACTGCGTTTCTGCTAGTCGCGGCGGCAGCGTTCGTTCAGTATCGAACTCTGGTCACGAGTCTCGCTGCGGAGGATGACCAGCAACTCGCAGAGCGGTTGGACGCGGCGCGCATCATTGCGAGCACAACTACCCGGGCGACCGCAACAGGGAGGGCCACGCGCGCGACGGGAGCGGCGGCACTGAGTGCGCATGACGGTGTGGGGGAAATGGATGTTGGCGTTCGGATTCTCACGGAGACATGTCGTCCCGTGTACTTGGTGCGCTCTATACCGGCCCAGCTCCCGCCAACGGACTGCACTGGGCGTCCAGACGGTGGCATCAGCTATCGGGACTGGCGCTCACCGATGTGGCACAATTGGCGCGTTGCTTCCGCGCATCTCGCTGGCCCCAACGGTGGTTGGATCGAGGTAACCCTCGATCGCTCGAAAGACGATGGCGTCCTTGCAGCGTATCAGGCAGAGCTAGCTCTCGTCCTCGTGGTTGCACTCCTCGCCGCCGCGGTCCTGGGTTATTGGATCGCTCGTCGAGGTCTGCGGCCGCTCGCCGCCTTGAGCGAGCGTATGACACGCGTTGACGCCCGGTCGCTGGATCAGCGACTCGGAACGAAACACGCGCCTACGGAGATCGCGACGCTGATCACGTCATTTGATGAGATGCTCGACCGACTTGAAGCGGCGTTTGGCGCACTGTCCAAGCTCTCGGTCGAGCTTGCGCATGAGTTCCGCACGCCGCTTCACGTTCTTCGTCAGCAATCGGAGATCGCACTCGGACGAGCGCGCTCAGTCGAGGAGTACCGGGACACGCTCGCGTCCGGTCTCGAGGAGCTCGACCGACTGGCGCGCATGGTGGACGACATGCTCTTCCTCGCACGCACCGAAGATCCAAGGTCGAGCATCAACCGCCAGCCACTTGCGGTCGCATCCGAGCTGACCGATGTGGCCGAGTATCTCGACGCCGTCGCAGCGGAATCCGTTATTGTCCTTTCTGCCGATGCGCCGCCGGAGCTGACGGTGGTCGCTGATCGGATGCTGGTACGGCGTGCACTCGTCAACATCGTCACGAATGCCCTTCGCTACACACCCGCTGACGGCCACGTGCGACTCACCGCCTGCGCTATGGATGCAAGCGTGGTACTCTGTGTTGAGGACACAGGGGTAGGCATTCCGGAGGACGCACTTCCGCGTGTGTTCGATCGCTATTTCCGTGCTCCCAATCCCCCCGGCGTGAACAGCTCAGGCTCCGGGCTCGGTCTCGCTATTGTGCGAGGGATCATGCATCTACACGGAGGAACAGCGGCCGTTTCCAGTACCCTCGGCTCTGGTACGTGCGTGACGCTCACATTTCCGGATGGAGTCACGGCGGGCGAGGCCGAACCTGAAGTATCTAATCTGACAAAACTGTAATCAGACTGTCACGTTCTTGTCCCCACCCGGGTGCTAGGGTACGTGGGGATATGGCGCGCCTCCGATCCTTCGCGTTCGTACACGTATCAACACGTACATCCACACGTCTGCTGGGCATCCTCGTGCTCCAGCTCGGTGCATGCGCCCACTACCAACACTACCAGCCTGCGCCACTGCCCGTTAGCAGTGCTGCGACAGCATTCACCGCGCGGAGACTGGACGATCCGGGTCTGGCGCGCCTGCTCGCCGCGCATGGCGTAGCCGCGCATGGCGTAGCCGCGCATCGTGTGGCGACGCATGACACCGCATGGGACTCCCGGCAAATCGCTCTGGCCGCTCTCTACTTCCGCCCGGATCTCACCGAAGCACAGCGCGCGATCGCCGTGGCTCGTGCTGCCGAGATCACCGCGGGTGTGCGGCCATACCCCAGCGTCACGGCGACGGCGGGCCGCGCGTCCCGAGTCACCGAGGGACGCTCGACGCCGTGGTCTTTCTCGCTGACCACGGGTTTCACGCTCGAACGAGGGGGCAAGCGCGGCGCGCGCATCGCGCGTGCGCGTGCCGCCACGCTCGCAGCCCAGCTTCATCTCGAGTCGACTGCATGGCATGCGGTGATGGACGCACGAGCGTCGACTCTCACAGCCATTGGCGCCGATGTGGACCTTGCAGACGCGCGTGCTGAACTGGCGCAGCTCCGCACCGTACTCGCGCTCCTTCGTGTTCGCTACAGTGAGGGACAGATCGCACGGACCGATCTCGCTCGCTCTGAGACAGATGTGCAATCAGCGGCAGTTGCTTCGACACAAGCGTTGCGGGCACGGACCGATGCACGCGCGGCGCTCGCGCGCGCACTTGCCCTCCCGGTGCGCGAGGTGGATACGCTGTCGCTTGGTCCCGACGCGCGTTCAGCGTGCGGTGTGGCTGATTCGCTTCCGCTCGACACCCTCGAAGCGCTCGCGTTACGGACGCGTCCCGAGGTGGGGGTCGCGCTTGCCGATTACGCGGTCGCGGAGTCCGATCTGCATGTCCAGATCGCACAGCAATACCCTGACATTGTTCTCGGGCCTGGGCTCGCGTGGGACCAGGGAGTGCGAAGTTGGGTTTTGTCGCTCGGGCTTCCGAACGTCCCGATCGATCGTGCGCGCGGACCGATCGCCGAAGCGGTAGCGCGGCGTGCCGTCCAGGCAGCGAGAGTCCTGGTGGTGCAGGATTCGGTGCTTGCCGCAGTGGACTCGAGTGCGGCTGCATGTCGGACCGCGGATCGTGAAGTCGCCATCGCCGATTCCTTGTTCCGGGCGGCCGACGAACAGCTTACGCTCGCTCGCGCCGCGTATCAGCGTGGAGAGATCGGGAAGACGGAGATCGCCCTTGCCCAACTTGCACTCATTCGCGCCGAACGACCGCGGCACCAGGCGGTGCAGCGCCGTATGGCTGCCGGAGCGGCGCTGGAAAACGCAACGGGTGGGTGGCTCTCCGGCGCACCGATCGATTGGCAGGATCTCATCATGCCGGATGATTCTCTGGGTGATTCTCTGGGTGATTCTCTGGGTCACCGGATCGACCGCGCGCATGGTTATGAATGATACCCATGAATAATGGTGGTCTCATGAACCGCGTGGTTAAGCGTGCGCTCCTGATTGCGGCAGGACTCATCGTTGTCGGTATTGTCGTGAATGGTTATCTCGCGGGGCGTGGTGAGCGCGCTAAGGAGGCCGCGCGCGAGGCGCCGATTAACGCACCAAGTCGAATGCGTGCAACGCAGGGCCCGCTCGGCGGCGAAGCTGCCGTGGTGCTCGATTCGATCGCTACAACGCGGGCTGGAATTGCCACCACTGTACTCCGAGCTGCCACGAGCGGCGGAGGCGTCGAGCTGACGGGCGAGCTCCTTGCTGATCCGACTCGGATCACGACGCTTCAGGCGTCGGTGCCCGGTCGGCTCACGGCGGTTGGTGTGCATTGGCCAGCGCTCGGCGAGCACGTCGCAGCCGGGACGGTGATCGCGCAGGTCTCGGATGCTCGTCCACTCGCCACTCCGCGCGGCGGGACCGTGACTCGTGTGACCGCGCAGCCCGGCCAACTCGTGCAGGCGGGCCAGGAGCTGCTGCAGCTCACGGATTTCACGGAGCTGCTCGCCCGCATCGCCTGGCGGCCGGAGGCGCCGCGCACGCCACCGCCCACGATCACTATCACGCCGCTCTCCAATTCAGGCGCCACGGTACCCGCGGCGGCGACAGCTCACCTCGTGGGCCCCGCGGCTCAAGTGGACTCACTTACGCGGCTGCCGATCTATCTCTATCGGATGAGTGCGACGTGGCCAGGTGCTCGTCCCGGTGCACCGGTGCAGACCGTGCTCTCGGAGCCACGCGCCACAGCCGGCGCCGGAATCGGTGGCGTTTTCGTGCCTACGTCGGCGGTCGTGCAATGGGAAGGACTGGCATGGGCGTACGTGCAGGTTGGCGGCGGACACGGAGCCACGCAATTCGTCCGGCGTAGAGTCGACACAAGCGATCCAGTTCCTGGCGGTTGGCTCGTGATCTCTCCGGGCGCGCTCAGCGTGAGCGTGGGCGACTCCGTCGCGGTGAAAGGCACACAGGATCTCCTCTCCGAGGAGTTCCGCTCGCGCGCGGGCGTTGGCGACGCGCAAGACAAACAATAAGCGCGACAGCAAAGTCAACAGCCCATCGTGCTCAGCGCCATCGTTCATTTTTCGGTTCGGTTCCGGGGCATAGTCATCGCCCTGGCCGTCGTGCTCCTTGCGTACGGTGTGACCGTACTAGCGGCGACACGCTACGACGTTTTCCCTGAGTTTGCGCCACCTCAAGTCGCAATCCAGACCGAAGCGCCGGGGTTTACTCCCGAACAGGTCGAGATGCTCGTTACTACGCCGATCGAGAACGCGATCAATGGCGTTCCGGGGATTGCGACGGTCCGATCGCAGTCCATTCAGGGGGTCTCCGTCATCACGAGTGTCTTTGCTGATGGCACCGATATCTATCGGGCGCGCCAAGTAGTCGCCGAGCGACTCACTGAAGTCGCGCGCGGTCTTGCGACGACGGTTAAGACGCCAGTGATGACACCGCTCACGTCGAGCACGGGCACGGTGTTGGTCATCGGGCTCACATCTCGCACGAGATCCCTGATGGACGAGCGCACTTTCGCCGATTGGACGCTGAAGCCGCGCTTGCTCGCTGTGCCGGGTGTGGCACGCGTCTCCGTGTTTGGCGGCGAGGTTCGCCAGCTCCAGATTCAGCTCGATCCGGTGCGACTGCGCGCGTTGGGCTTGAGCATCGCTGACGTAGTCACCGCAGCGAGTAATGCGACTGGAGTTCGCGGTGCGGGCGTGATAGACAACGCGAATCAGCGCATCGTCGTCCGCACAGAAGCGCAGCTTAGGACACCCGCCCTTCTCGCGCAAAGCGTGATCCGCGAGTCCAGGGGGGCGGTAATAAGTCTCGGCGATGTGGGTCGCGTTGTCGAAGGAGCGGAACCGCGCGTCGGCGCGGCGGCCGTTGAAGGCACTCCCGGCGTCGTAATGAACATCGACGCACAACTCGGCGGCAACATTCGTGATGTCTCAGCCGCAGTCGAGCGTGCGCTTACAGACGTGCAGCCGACGATCACCGCCGAGGGGTACGTGGTGCATCCGACGCTCTTCAGGCCGGCTACCTTCGTCGATGTAGCACTGAGCAACATCACGCACTCGCTGCTGCTGGGTGGCGTGCTCGTGACCATTGTGTTGTTGCTATTCCTCGCCGACTTTGGCGCTGCCGCCGTGTCGCTCACCGCGATCCCGCTCTCGCTCTTGACGGCGATCATCGTCTTGAATCAGCTCGGCGTTTCAGTCTCCACTCTGAGCCTCGCCGGCCTTGCAATTGCGATCGGTGAAGTGGTGGACGATGCGATCATCGACGTGGAGAACATTGCACGGCGATTGCGGGAAAATCGCGCGCTGGGGAATCCTCGATCGGCGCCGGAGGTGGTGATCGATGCCTCGCTCGAAGTGCGTTCAAGCGTGGTCTACGCAACGTTCATCGTGGCTCTCGTCTTTCTCCCAGTAATTGCGCTGAGTGGTGTGCAGGGCGCGCTCTTCCGACCGCTCGGTCTCGCGTACATTTTTGCCATTCTCGCATCGCTCGCAGTGGCGCTTACGGTAACGCCGGCGCTCACGCTAGTGTTCCTCGCCCGGCGAGCGCAGCACGCGGGCGAGTCGCGATTTCTCAGCCGACTTAAACGCTCGTACACGGGGCAGCTCGTGGCATTCGAGCGGCATCCGAAAACGGTGATGGCAACGACTGGCGGCCTCATCCTCGTTGCTGTCATCATGATCCCGTTCTTTGGCGCAACCTTCCTCCCGGATTTCAATGAGGGGCACTACATCGTTCACATGTCGGCCGTCCCGGGCACATCACTCGATGAATCTCTTCGATTGGGACGCATCGCGACTGCGGTTATGCGTGCCGATCCACGAGTGCTGTCGGTGGCGCAGAAGGTGGGCCGTGCGGAGCTGGCTGAAGACACCTGGGGGACGCACTACAGCGAGTTCGACGTCAACCTGGCACCGCTCTCTGGTGAGGGAGCGGAAAGATTGCAGAGTAATCTGGGGGCGCGTCTTGCGCAAATTCCGGGCGTCGTCTTCGCGATCAAACCATTCTTGACCGAACGTATCGAAGAGTCGGTCTCGGGAAGCACCGCGCCGGTTGTCGTCAAGCTGTTCGGCAATGACTTGGACAGCCTGGACGCGGGTGCACGAACGGTCGCGGCTATAGTGCGGGCTACACCGGGTGCCGGCGGCGTCCAAGTTGGTGCCCCATCCGTGGCACCAGAGGCGACAGTTCAGTTCCATCCGGATGCACTTGCAGCGGTCGGCATTCCCGCCGGAGAAGCGCTGACCGCAGTCGAGACGGCTACAACTGGCGCGACCGTTGCGCAGGCGTTCGAGGGCAATATCGCGACCGACGTAGTGGTGATGCTTAATCATGCGCAAATCACGCGGCCCGAGGATCTCGCCAACATTCCCTTAAGTGGGAGCATGAGTGGGAGCAACGGTCGGATCGTGACGCTGGGACAGGTGGCGACTATCGCCCGTACAACCGGCCGTTACTCCATCTCGCATGAGGGTGCGCGGCGCGTGCAACTCGTGACGTCCGATGTGACCGGCAGCGACGTGGCCTCGTTCACGGACGCATTGGGCAACGCGCTTGCTCGCGTGCGACTACCGCGTGGAGTGTACACAGAGATCGCTGGTACCGCAGCGGCGCAGAAGACTGCGCAGCACGAGCTGTTGTTGCGAAGTCTGCTGGCGGCGGCTGGGATCGCGATGCTTCTCTGGATGGCGTTCGGCAGTACGCGCCGGATGCTCCTGGTCCTGGCTAACCTCCCGTTCGCGCTCGTAGGTGGTGTGTTCGCCGTCTTTGCGACTGGTGGAGTGCTCTCACTTGGCTCACTCGTCGGGTTCGTCACCCTCTTCGGCATCTCCACCCGAAATGCGATCATGCTCATCTCGCATTACGATCACTTGGTCCGGGTAGAAGGTGCTACGTGGGGTATCGAGACAGCGATCCGCGGCGCAACAGAACGATTGGGACCGGTCACGATGACGGCACTCGTCACGGCATTGGGACTGCTGCCGCTTGCGATCGGGAGTGGAGCGCCAGGGCGCGAGATCGAAGGACCGCTCGCGATCGTGATCCTTGGCGGACTGGTGACGTCCACCGCACTCACGCTCTTTGTATTGCCGACATTAGCCCTTCGATACGGGCGGTTTGGCGAGTTGCAGACAACATGATGCCCCCTGTAGAGCAGCTGCCCAGTCTGCCGGGACAGCGGGACACTCACGATGGCGGGGCAGGCGTTCAGACCCCCGCTCGCGTTTCAGGCGCGCGCAATCACACGAGCATCGTCGCGATCACGCTGGTGGCGATCATAATCGCGATCAGGTCTTCCGCGACAGCGATGTAGCGATCCCGTATTCCGGTGACGCGTCCGACGTATCTGCGCGCGTGAAACGTTCCGATGGTGCTCGTAGCAGCTGCAACGGCTCCGCAACCCGCACCGATCCAGGGATTCATGGAACCCAACTGAAAAATGGCTGCGCCACAGATGCCGCCGCTCACGGCTCTGGCCACGAACGGTGCCAGCGCCGTCCTGTTCGGAGTCTGCGGCAGCTTGTCACCAATGAGCTCCCCGATCGCCGCGATCGCGAGGATGATGGCGACGACGGAATGGGTGAACCAGTGAACTGGGGCTACCGGAGCAACAAGTTCTGGGCTCCGGGAGAGGGTGAGCGCCAGGATTGCAGGAGCCACGAAGGTGCGCATGCCGCAGACGACGCCAAGCAGCAGGGCCGCGATGATCAGGAAAAGACTGGAATGGATGGGCATCCCGAAGATTAAATCAGTGTTGCCGATGGTGATCGACGATCCCCGACCGCATAATATGTGGGTCCGCTCGGCCAACCCCGGAGGAAGCTCCAGGATGAATCAGGGTTCGTCTTCGAAGGATCATGTCAGCAGGACACCGCGGCGCGGTTCGACCGCGCACCGGCAGGCTGCGCTGCTGCGGCTGGCCGTGGATCTCGTCTCCGCCACTGACGAGTCCCAGGTCTGCGAACGGCTGGTTGACGGCCTCCACGACGAGGCGCTCGGCTACGACTTTCTTGGCGCCTTTCTGCTGGACGGTTCCGGCGACCGTGTGCTGCGGTCCAGCGTCGGATGGCCTGACGTGCCGAAGGATTGGAGGGTGCACGCCGGTCAGGGGCTGAGCGATCGCGCGGTGAAGGACGCGAAGCTTCACTACACTCCGATGGTCACCCGTGAGACCAACTATCTCGCAAGCCTGAACAGCGGCTCCGAAGTGGATATCCCGCTTCAGATAGACGGAACGGTGGTCGGCGTTCTGGTTGTGGAGAGCGCGGAGCCGAACGCTTTCAATTCCTCGGACTTCAAGGTGTTGAGCGCCGCAGCCGATTTCGCGAGTCTCGCGATCGGGCGGGCGCGTCTCCTGGTAAGCGAACGGCGCCGAGCCGATGAACAGAAGGCTCTGCTAGACACGATGGCGGATCTGTCGTCAGAGCGCGAACTGTCAAAGCTGCTTCAGGCGGTACTCGAGCGGGCGGTTGCGTTGCTTGGCGTCACCGGTGGCGAGCTGGCGATCTTCGAGGAGGCGACGCAGGAGCTGGTAATCGTCGCAAGCCATCACATCGGCAAGGATTCCACTGGCATTCGGATCGGCATGGGTGAAGGTGCAATGGGCACGGTGGCAGTGACGCACGAGCCGTTGATCATCCCCGAATACGACGAGTGGATCGGACGATCAGGGAGCTACTCGGACGTTCGGGGAATAGTGCGCGCCGTGATGGCTGCGCCGTTGATGATCGGGAGGCGACTCGTCGGCGCGATCGCGAGCGTGCACTCCGATCCCAATCGTCAGTTCGGCGCGGATGACCTGAGACTGCTCAATCTCTTCGCTCCCCAGGCCGCGATAGCGATCGAGAATGCGCGCCTCTATACGGAAGCACAGCGACAGAAGGAGTACTTCGAGACAGTGGTCGTGAACAGCCCAGTCGCGATCGTGACGCTCGAGACCGACGGCCGCATCACGTCGCTGAATCCCGCGTTCGAGCGACTATTCGGCTATACACAGACTGAAGGTGTGGGACGCAATCTCGACGATCTCATCAACACGACCGAGACGCTTGCCGAAGCCGCGGCGTACACGACGCAGGCTACCCAGCACACAGCGCGTGGAATTGGCAAACGGCGTCGCAAGGACGGCTCGATGCTGGATGTCGAGCTGGCCGGCGTGCCCGTTGTAGTTGAGGGAAAGAACGTCGGAATCATGGCGTTGTACCACGACGTGACCGACCTCCTGCGTGCAAAGCAGGAAGCGGAATCAGCCAATCACGCGAAGAGCCGCTTTCTCGCGAACATGAGCCACGAGCTCAGAACGCCGCTGAACGCGATCATCGGTTACAGCGAGATGCTGAAGGAAGATGCGGAGGAGAACGATCTTCCCGAATACGCGGCCGACCTCGCCAAGATTCGATCGTCGGGAAAGCATCTGCTTGCGCTCATCAACGATGTGCTGGATCTATCGAAGATCGAAGCAGGAAAGATGGAACTGTACGTCGAAACGTTCGACCTGCGCTCCACCATTGACGACGTGATCACGACTGTCGAGCCGTTGCTGGCACAGAACGGGAACACGCTGGAGGTTGTGTGTGCTCCGGGTCTGGGGGCCATGCGCACCGACATGATCAAGGTGCGGCAGGCGCTGCTGAATCTGCTCTCGAACGCGTCGAAGTTCACGAATCATGGCAAGGTCCGGCTGGAAGTGTCGCGAGAGCGCGGGAGCACGGACGAATACGTATTCCGTATTTCCGATACCGGCATCGGGATGACTGCAGAGCAGCAATCGAAGCTGTTCGAGGCGTTCTCCCAGGCGGAGGCATCGACCACGCGACGGTTCGGTGGCACAGGACTGGGTTTGGCGATCACGCGCCGCTTCTGCGAGATGATGGGTGGCAGGATAGACGTCGAGAGTGAGCATGGACGCGGATCCACGTTCACGATGCGACTTCCTGCCGCCGCGGCGGATGCTGGTGAAGCAGTGGACACCCCGGCGAGTACCGTTACCGGGAGTTCCGCCGGAAGAGTACTGGTGATAGATGATGAAGCGTCCGTCCGCGCGATATTGAAGCGCTTTCTGCTGCGCGAAGGAATGTCCGTGGAGGAAGCGTCATC
>JALYYT010000088.1 GCA_030946285.1 Gemmatimonadota bacterium | reverse complement strand
GGAGCTGGAGCTCATGCCCAGAGTGCGCGCAGCCGACGTGGTGAAAACGCCGTTATGCTCGCTTGCAAGCTGAGCAAGCTCTCGGCGGCGGGTGAGCCGCGGGGTGTCGGGATCCCGCTTTGTCATGGATTTACTCTATACCATTGAGCACTTCCATGACAAGATGGGCGTCCCTCGGCAACCACGCTAAATAATGACCCTCACCGGTACCAGCCCAATCGGATCGCATTTGCAAACCGAAGCTGAATGGGTTATTATCGGAATGCCGCAGCGCCGCTTTGGAAAGTTCGAGGTCTGGGTCTACACGCGGAATGAGCATGGTCACCGACCACACGTTCACGTTTTCTATGCCGGAGCCGAGGTCGTCATTCTGATCGGGCGGCGAGCGGAAGTTCGGGAGAACCCGGGGGACATGAAGATCAAAGATGTGCGCGACGCACAAGTCATCGTCGCCGAGCACCGCGATGAGCTGCTGAAGCTGTGGAGGCGCTACAATGGGTAAGACCGAGATCGCACCGTACGGCGAGGCCGAACACCGTAGAGCCGTCGCGCACGGGAAACGCACGAAGACCTCGCCGACGGCCGTCGTTCGAGCGCACTACGACGGTGAGCACGAGAGTCTCGTTCTCGACCTCCACAACGGCGCAAGCGTCGTCCTTCCCGTCAAAGACATCAGCGAATTAAGGCGTCATGCGCCCAAGGAACTCGCGAAGGTAGAAATCTCGCGGGCGCGCGATGGGCTCCTCTGGCGAACGATCGACGTCGGCATCTCGGTACCGGGTCTGCTCACGGATTTCTTCGGAAGCGCAGTTCATGCGCGGCTTGGCGCGGTGGGTGGCAGCCGTTCGACGCCGGCGAAAACCTTGAGCGCCCGCGCGAACGGTGCGAAGGGCGGGCGGCCACGCGCGAAGGCTAGTTGACTCGAGAAAGTCGCATGATCATAGTGCACTCCCGCGAGCCCGAGTTCAGCCAACTCACTGATCGTGCGCGACCCTAAAGGCACGACCGCCGCACGTCGCCCCCAGGGTGTAGGCGAACACGTAGCTTCGGTGTGGAGAAGCGCGGATCGCAGGAACGATGTACGGCGGTTGCTAGCGCCGCGACACCGGATGTGGACATCCGACTGACGTTGCCCCGATAATCCGGGCCGGTTGATACCGTGGGTTTCCCGGCCGAAGGGCCGAAAGGAAGCCCGCATGCGGAAGTCCCGCTTCACCGAGACGCAGATCGTCTCGATTCTCAGAGAGCACGACGCCGGCGCGTCGTTCGTCGAGCTCGGCCGACGGCACGGCGTGCACCCCAACACGATCTCGGCGTGGAAGTCCAAATACGGCGGCATGGAGAGCAGCGAGATTGCTCGCGGCCGCGCGGTCGAGGACGAGAACGTGCGGATGAAACGTATCATCGCCAATCTCGCGCTCGAGAATGACGCGATGAAAGAGCTGATCGCAAAAAACTCCTGGGGCCCTCGCAGCGAAAAGCCGCGGTGAGGGCCCTTCAGAAGCTCGGTGTGAGTCAACGCGCAGCGTGCCGGATCGCGCGCTGTCCGCGATCGGTCGCGCAGTACCGCATCCGGCGCGTCGACGATCCGCTGCTGCTCGAACGGCTGAAAGCTCTCGCTGCTGAGCGTCGACGATTCGGGTATCGTCGCCTGACGATGATGCTGCGGCGTGAGGGGTTCGTGGTCAACCACAAGCGGATCCATCGGATCTACCGCGTCGAAGGGCTGCAACTGCGAGCGCGGCGCAAGCGCGGTGTTCGCTACGTCCGGGGCAATGTCGTGCCGACGGTCGGCCGGCCGAACGAACGTTGGTCGCTCGATTTCGTGCACGACGCGCTGAGCAACGGGCGCAAGTTCCGTTCACTCACGATCGTCGATGATTTCACGCGCGAGTCGATCGGCATTGAAGTCGATTTCTCGCTCACCGGCGACCGCGTCGTACGCGTGCTCTCGCGCCTCGCTGCCACGCGTGGCCTACCGCCGACCCTGAAGTTCGACAATGGCACCGAGTTTACAAGCAACGCAATGCTCGGCTGGGCTGCGCAAGCCAACGTCGAGTTGCACTTCATCGAACCAGGAAGACCGATGCAGAATGGCAGCGTCGAGAGTTTCAATGGACGCTTTCGCGACGAGCTGCTCAACGAGCACGCATTTCCGACCATCTTCCATGCCCGCGCCGCGATCGAGGCGTGGCGCATCGATTACAACGAGTCCCGCCCTCATACCGCACTCGACGGCTTGACGCCGGCCGAGTTCATCGAGCATCATCGCATTACCTCAAACTCACGGTCAGCTGCGGCCTGATGTCTGGGGCAACGTCATGATCGAACCATCGGAACGCCGGTGCGAAGAGCCGTCTGAGGAACGGATCGCTACTCTTGCTGTGATAGGATGCGCTCGCTGGGAAGTAGCCTTCCGGCGCAGCGAGTACCTCACGGCTTCTGTGGTCGGCGTTCTTTGAGCGACTTGGACGAGCACTCCTTGTCGATCTGCATCATCCGGAATCGGTGAACGCCAACGAGGATGCAGATCGTGCCCCGCGGAGTGGTGTATGAGGGACCCTCAACGCGGGTTGGGTTTCAGCCGGTGACGACCGCTGAAAGCCGATGAGTCACGCACGATCGCGGCGTCGTTGGGGAAGATGCCTACGACGTCGGTCCGCCGCTTGATCTCGGCGTTGAGCCGCTCAAGCGGATTGGTCGATGCGATCT
>JALYYT010000055.1 GCA_030946285.1 Gemmatimonadota bacterium | reverse complement strand
GGCCTAGAGCAGTCTGCGCGGTTCGCGCTGTTCGGCGTCTGTCGTTGACGGCGTCGTGGGACGCTGCAGATCTTCAGCAGTCAGACGCGGTGGTGGTCCAGCGTCCTGATGCGTGACATTTCGCTCGAGGTCCGTCATTTCCTTCTTGAACTCCTTGATTCCCTTGCCAACCGAGCCGGCAATCTCCGGAATACGCTTGGCACCGAACAGAAGCAGGATCACCACCATGATGATCACCAGTTCCATGAAGCTAAAATGCGGCATATAGACGACTCCCAGTGGGAAAAACGTTCAGCTTGTTCTGCTTCCGATCTTTAAAATAGCGATCGCGCGATAAGATACGCCAAAAGTACCCCAAGTAGACTCAAAAGTGACACATCCATCGCGACGGGCCCGATGGCAAACTTGAGGACAACCAGGTCGATCGTCAGGGGCCCGAGTGCCGGCGTCACGCCGGTCGTAAAGAACTCCTTGACGGCACTTGGCGGTAGAAACCGGCGGGACACCTGGGTCAGGAGGCCGCCGGCGATGAAACCGGTGGCGAGGACCATTCCGTAGAAAAAGGCTCCCTTGCGGGACGCTCCGCGCGGTGGCATCAGGCGTGTCGCTCCATTACGTAGAAGATAGCGCGCTCGAGGGCAAAGCGTGCCTCGCTTGCCGGAAGTCCCGCGAGTGCCTTCTGGGCCCTCCCGGCGTGCTCCGCCGCCCTGTCGCGGGCGTAGTCCAGGCCGCCGCGTTCGACCACGATCGCCGCGATCTCGGCTACGTCCTCGTCCGACGGATCCGTCGTACCGAACAGCAGCTCGGCGCGGCTCCGCTCGGCGGGGCTCATTCCACGCAGCGCTGCGATGAGCGGCAGGGTCACCTTGTGCTCCCGAAGGTCCAGGCCGCTTGGCTTTCCAGTCGTCCCCGACTCCTCGGTGAAGTCAATGAGGTCGTCAGTGATCTGGAAAACCATGCCCAGTGCGTCACCGTACTCACGAAGTGATTCTGCGAATTCGGGCGCGCCGCACATCGCCCCGACGCGGCACGCCGCCGACATGAGTGACGCAGTCTTGGAGCGAATGAGAAATTCGTAATCCGATTCCGAGAAGGCGAGCGGCTCCGCCGTCGAGAGCTGCGACAGCTCGCCTACCGACATCTGAGTGGATGCGTCAACGAGCACACGCATCGCCGGAATGTTCTCGAGCGATACCAGCTGCGCCAGTGCGGTGCTGTACAGGTAATCACCCATGATCACCGAAATCTGATCACTGAACAGCGAATTGATTGTCGGCATGCCGCGCCGCAGCATTGAATGATCCACCGCATCGTCGTGCACGAGTGTCGCCAGGTGCACGAGTTCGACGACGGAAGCGATGACGATGGCGTCGGGCGACGGCGTTCCGGCTGTCTGATTGGCAAGAAGCACGAGCGTCGGTCGGAGCATCTTGCCTCGCATGGCGAGGAGATGTCGCGCCGCTAACGCCAGCATGGGTATGTCACGCGTTATCGCGCGCTCCATCCCGGTCCGCACCGAGTGCAGATCGTCCGCAACCGATGCCTGAATGTGTTCGAGCGTTACCACCGAAGTAATTGCCGATCTCTCCAGAGCGTCAACGGCACGCACCGTCACGCCTGCTGCTCCGCGTTACGGAGTCGCTCGGCCACGTCGCGAAAATTCACGTCGACGGCAAAGACGCGCCGATAATACCCCTCGGCCGCTTTCCATCGCAGAAGCTTCTCGCTCGCCTGCCCGAGCAGATAGAGCACGCCGACAAGCTTCGTGTCTCCGAGACCGGACTCCTTGAGTGCGCCTTCCAGGGAGCTCATCGCAACTTCGAAATCGTTCTTCGCGATGAAGCTCTGGCCGAGGGATTCGTACGCCCGGACGCGTCGGTCTGCCGGGGCGTCGCTTCGCAGCACCTTCTGAAACTGAGCGATGGCCTCATCGAACAGCCCCATTTCCATGTAGGCTACACCGAGGTCGTAATGGCTTTCGGTATCGCTCTCGTCGACGTTGGCCGCGACGCCGGCCTTGAATGTCTCGAGCATGCTGGAGAAATCCGTCTGCACCTGACTCACCGACTCGTCTTCTCCTTCGGCGGTCATGCGTGGATTTCTCGGCGCCTCGTCTTCGAGGAGCCACTGGTTCAGATCCACGAAGTCGTCGTCCGACCGGAGGGCCGGAACTGATTGCTCCTCCGCGATCGCTTCCGGCGGAAGAATTCCGAGGTCGCTCGGAAGGCCACCTTCAACCGCCCCCACGTCGCTCGACAGAGACTCGACGTATCCTGCCAGCAACTCCCCGACCGATTCACCCGTCTCTCCGTTCTGGTCTACCTCGAGCCTCGCCAATCCCTTCGGCAGGGCACCGGCGGGGTCGTCCGAGACGGGTTCATCCTCGCCCACCGACCATGCGGCCGGGACCGCATCGGTAGCAAGACGCGCAGGCTCGTCGTCACCCGACGGGCGATCGACGGAGTCGAACGAGGTCGAATCGATTTCAAGGGGCTCGATCTGTCCGGTGACTGCCAGCGAGGCGAACGCCGTTGTCTCGAATTCCGAGAGAACCGGCGCCGGCCCGCGCTCCTGTTCCGAGGTCATCTGTCCCAGCGGATCGGGGGCCGGCTGCAGTCCAGCGAGTGGAGACTCCTCTCCGAGGCGCGCGGCACCGGCGACTTCATCAGGTAGCGCGACGTGACCTAAATCCTCCGCGCTCAGCGGATGGACTTCGGATGGGCCGGCGATCTGGGGCGTATCCGCAGGAGCCCGCTTCGTCGGCTCGAGATCGATGAACACCAACCCTTCGCGCTTCGACTCCTGGCGCACGAGGCCGGCACGGGGAGCAAAATCGGGGTCGAGCGCAAGTATACGTTCCAGCGTCGCGGTTGCCTCTGAAGCACGGTCCTCCGCGATCATTGCCTCGTAAACGATCTGCAGTTGTTCAATCGCGTCATCCCTGCGATCAGCGCGCGCCAGCTGCTCGGCGAGCATGAGCCGGACGTCGTCCTGTCCGGGGCAAAGGTCGGCAAATTCCTTGAGGGCCCGGAAGGCCTCGTTCGCGTCCCCCGCCTTCTCCATCCGCGACGCATACTCCAGAAAGTTCTGCTTTGCGTCCGAGTTGAATCCTTTCCGCGCGCTGATCTTCCCCAGCTTGTAATAGATCACCGCGCGGCCTGGTGAGTGCCGGAGGACCTTGTTGCAGAGGGCAATGGCGTTGTTGAAGAAGCCGCCCTCGGCGTAGAGATCCACTGCGGTTTCGTAGTAGGCGACGGCCTTTTCGAGGTCGCCCATTCGAAGCTGGAGGTCGCCTACCCTGTTGTAGAGCGGGATGTCGAGCTCTTCCGGGATCCCGGCGGCCGCCTCGATCGCCTGCGCATACGTGGCCAGGGCGCGGTCATACTGCCGCTTCTGCTCGAACTCCGCGGCCTTTCTCTTGAGCTGGGCAGATTTGGACATGTCAACAGCAAGTTAACGAGGGCGCCTGATACGGGCCAGAACAGCCACGTGCGGGGAAATCACCGAGCAAGAGGAGCGGCCATCACATCGCGAATTCTGGAGAGCCGAAGCGGAGCCTGAGCCTCTCCCCGGCAGGCGTAGTAGCACGCGTTACAGTTGACTGGTACGTACTTGCGGAAGTCACGCCAGTGGAAGTCTACGGGAAAATCCGGACAGCGCTTGACGTAGCCGGAAGGGTCCAGGTGGATCGTTCGTATCCCGGACCGACAGGGTTCCGTGGTCTCCCCGCGCACGTATCGCGGGATCTGCTCCAGGTAGTAATCGGAATTGGTGATGATCCCGCGCCGCCGCCGCTTGAAGTCGAGCAGTTCGGCGACCACAGCCTCGAGCTGGCGGATCTCGGAATCGCGAATGAGCCCGTCCTCATTCCCGTTCTTGTTGTCGGTGTAACAGCTGAAATTCACTCCAACGCCCATCTCGGCGGCGCGCCACACGATTGGCATGAGCACATCAAGATTGGACCGCTTGATGACGGTGTTGAAGCGAATCGCGTCTATTCCGCGCTCGCGCATTGCGGGAACATTGCGCATGATCTTCGCGACGAGCCCGGGAATACCGCGCGCCGCATCGTGGCGCTCGTCCAGGAAGTCCAGCGAGATGTTGAACTGGTTGACGCCTGCCTTCCACAAAGAGAGAGCCCGCTCGGCCGTTAGTGTACCGCCGTGAGTGATGAGCGTCATGTACTTCACTCGAATGGCGCGATCCACCGCCGAAACCAGATGCTCGAGGTCGCGGCGAAGCGTCGGCTCTCCGCCGGTCCAGGTGACCATCATCGGATTGAAGAAGCGGGCGGCGTCGGCGTAGCTCGTCAGTTCCCTCTCACGCTCGGACGCTTCCGTCTTCCAGTAGTCGCAGAAATCGCACCGGGCGTTGCACCGCAGCGTTACCTCGAAGTGCACGAGTATCGGCTTCCGTACGAGCGTGAGATACGCGTACTTCGCCAGGAACACCGGAACGTCCCACGGTGCGAATCGGGAAGAGAGCAACGGCTACTGGATGTCCTGCTGCCGGTATGTGGGCTTGTCGTAGTTGAACTTGAGGTCGGGCTGCGCCTTGTTGCCGATCATGAAGCTGAAGAACGAGTTGCCGTTGGGACTCTGGCTGAACGAGAAGATGGCACGCCAGTCATGCAGGTCGCGCTGCAGCGAAATCTGATTGCTCGCGAACGCATGGTGGGTCATATCGTACAGCGTGCCCCAGTTGGCGGCCCATTTCTGCGTAATGTGGAACGTTGTGTTGGCGCTGATCGTTTCCCGCGGCGGGATGCGGACGAAGACGGCGCCGCCGATCGGATCGTTGACGTTGCTCACCGCTGTCTGCGGATTCAGCAGTGCGTTCTGCTTGCACGTCTGGAAGAGAATGGGATTCGAGGCGTACTGGTTGCAGACGAGCGTGGGATCGAAGTTCACTACCTGGCCGCCGACCGGCGGACGCTGTCTTGTTTCGGAAAAGCTGATCTGGCTGGTCCAGCCCGGGGTGTCATTGATCGCGTACTGCTGGTCGCGGGCATAGCTGCCCGCCACAGGCAGTGACGACAACCGGGCATTCAATTCGTCCTGCGCCGTACGTTCGATTGACTGGCTCTGCGTCGGCGCGGTCGTGGTGTGGCCGAACCACCGGGTTATGGCGCCGAAGATGCCGCTTTGACCATTGATGCTGAACGCGGCATTTATTCCTTCCTGAAACGGCTTGAAGCGTGCAGTGTCGCTTTGCGTGTCACCCTGAAACAGGGAGTAGGTGCTGCTGAATGTGAACCCCGGGAGAAGATCAGACGTCACCCCGTACTGAAACGACGACGTCGTAAGGCCCGTGCGGTGGGTCTGGCGCGCGCGCTCGAAGTCGTAAGTCAGGGCCGAGAAGTCGAGCGCCAGCAGCTTGATCTTTCTTCCCTCGGCCGACGAACCGGTGTCGGACCGCAGCTTGCCTTCGAAGACCTGCGACAATCCGATGGTCACGGCATTCTGCTTGAGTGCGCCAAGGAACCCCGGAATCGCATGATTTGTCGCAGCGAGATATTCGGCGGGAACGGAAGCCGCCGGCGAGTATGAAACGCTGATCCGAGGCGTAAGAGAATGGCGAATGCGGGTCAGCGGTCCAAATCCCGGCAAGAGCGCAAACAGAGTCGGCGAGATTCCAAGCGAGAAGTTTGGCCGTTTGCTCTGGTGGACCCACTGACCGTTGGAGAATTCCGACTGAACGAAATATGAGCCTGCGACCACGTTGGTGAAATTCACCGACGGGCTCATGTTGAGTGTGCCCTGCAGAAATCCCGGCAGGCTGAACGCGAAGTTGAAATCGGCCTGATTTGACGCCGACCGGGAGAAGGTGCGCATATACCGTTGCGTCGTGTCAGTCTGGTTCACGAAGGTACGCGTCACCGGATGATTCAGCGCGAGAC
>JALYYT010000053.1 GCA_030946285.1 Gemmatimonadota bacterium | reverse complement strand
TTGCGGTGTTCCTGCGAGGAGAGGGCGTCGATGTCGGCGATCGGGTCGCCGGCTTTGTGCCCAATGTGCCCGAAGCTGTGGTCGCTATGCTCGCTACGTCTTCGATTGGCGCGATATGGTCGTCATGCTCGCCCGATTTCGGGCCTCTGGGTGTCGTCGATCGCTTCGGGCAGATCGCCCCCAAGGTGCTCTTGATCGCGGACGGATACCGCTATGGCGGGTCGCTGTATGATTCGATCGCTCGCGCCCGTGAGTTCCTGCCGAGCCTTCCGAGCGTGGAGCAGGTGGTCGTCATTCCAAATACGCTCGACGCCACCAGCGCCGGCGCCCTGACCGGCCTTGGCCGCGCCGTCTGGTGGAACGACGCGCTCGGCGCCGGAGGTGAGGCGCCGGCGCTGCACTTCGAACGTCTACCGTTCGATCACCCGCTTTACATCATGTACTCGTCGGGCACGACCGGACTTCCGAAGTGCATGGTGCATGGCGCTGGTGGAACATTGCTCCAGCACCAGAAGGAGCTCGTGCTGCACACTGACCTCACGCGCGACGACCGCATCCTCTATTTCACCACGTGTGGATGGATGATGTGGAATTGGCTCGTCTCCTCGCTCGCCGTCGGAAGCACGGTGGTCCTTTACGACGGCGCGCCGGCCCTGCGCGGTCGACGGGTCATGTGGGATATCGTCGCCGAGGAGCACGTCACCGTCTTCGGCACGAGCGCAAAATGGCTGGCGCTCACGGAGAAAGACGGCGCCGTGCCGCGCGATTCGCACGACCTCTCGAGTCTGCGCGCGATTCTCTCCACCGGAAGCCCGCTCGCGGAAGGCAGCTTCGACTACGTGTATCGCTCCGTGAAGCCCGACGTGCGACTCAGCAGCATCAGTGGCGGAACCGACATCATCTCGTGCTTCGCGCTCGGCGATCCGACACTCCCGGTCTATCGTGGTGAGCTTCAGACGCGGGGCTTCGGCATGCGGGTGGAAGTGTGGAACGAGCGCGGCGACCCGGTGGTGGGTGAACAGGGAGAACTGGTCTGCACCGCGCCTTTTCCGAGCATGCCCGTCGCGTTCTGGAACGACCCGGATGGCGCTCGATATCGCGCTGCCTACTTCGAGAAATGGCCGCGCGTCTGGAGCCACGGTGACTGGGCCGAGCTCACCGCGCACGGTGGACTGGTGATTTTCGGTCGGAGCGATGCCACGCTGAACCCCGGCGGCGTTCGCATCGGGACGGCGGAGATCTACCGCCAGGTGGAGTACATGCCCGAGGTGCTGGAGAGCGTGGTCATCGGGCAGGCGGTGACGACGAAACGCGGCATCGACGATCGTATCGTGCTGTTCGTGAAGCTCGTTGAGGGGCTCACGCTCGACGAGGCGCTGCGCGATCGCATCCGCCGCCAGATTCGGCAGAACGTCACGCCGCACCACGTGCCGAAGAAGATTCTCCAGGTCGCGGACATTCCCCGCACGATCAGCGGAAAGATCACCGAGCTCGCAGTGCGGGACGTCGTGCACGGTCGAGACGTGAAGAATGTCGAAGCACTCTCGAATCCGGAGAGCCTGGAATTGTTTCGCGACCGACCAGAATTACGGGACTAATGGAAGAGCGTACCAGGTAACCATGACCAGTCCGAGCGCTCTTCCAGCGGTTGATGCTCACTGACTGTTAGGTTTCCCGTACCCTGTATGGAGTGAAGTATGGCAACCTCGACACTGGAAGTTGAAGCGCCCGTCAAGGACACCTTTCCGATCAACGGAACCGATTACATCGAGTTCTATGTCGGCAACGCGAAGCAGGCCTCCGTCTTCTATCGCGCCGCGTTCGGCTTCCAACTCGCCGCCTACAAGGGCCCTGAGACTGGCTGTCGCGATCGCGCGAGTTACCTGCTCCAGCAGGGCAAGATCCGCTTCGTGCTCACCACCGCGATCCGTCCCGAGCTGAGCGCGGACGCCGCGCGCATCTCGGAGCACGTGCAGACGCACGGCGACGGCGTCCGCGACATCGCCCTCTGGGTGGATGACACGCGCGATGCGTTTGAAAAGGCGGTGGAGCGCGGCGCGGAGCCGGTCGATGAGCCGATAGTGTTGCACGACGATGATGGAGAGGTCGTCGTCGCGTCGTTCAAGATCTATGGCGAAACGATTCACTCGCTCGTCGAACGGAAAAACTATCGCGGCCTTTTCATGCCAGGCTACCGCGCCGCGCAGCCGCACTACGCGCCGCCTGAAGTCGGACTGAAGTATGTCGACCACTGTGTCGGCAACGTCGAGCTCGG
>JALYYT010000025.1 GCA_030946285.1 Gemmatimonadota bacterium | reverse complement strand
CCGTTGCTGAATACCAGACATAGATCTCAGTCGAGTCCGCAGCTGGTACGCCGTCGGACGGCGCGTACTGCGAGAATCCGGTCAGGCGCGCGGCCTGCTGCCACTGAGGCTCGTCGAGTTGGCCGTCTATCGTGACGTCGCCTTCCAGTCGTGGTGGCGCGACGCGGAGCTGATGCTCGCGTCCGTTGTACGTCTGCGCGGGAACAACGTGACGAGTGACTGGCGTGACTGGCGTCGCAGCGATGACAGATCCGGCGCCTAGCAATGCGGCGAGTACTGCAACTGGAATCATCGAAATGGCCCGGCGATGTCAGGCCGTGATGAACGGTGCGTGCTCACGACAGGCATGTGGATTGGCAATGGTGATTGTCGGGAGCGACAGGTGACGCCACCAAATTAGCGTGGTCACCGGTATTGGATGTTGCAAAGCTGTCCGGGGGTTGCTTCGGAGTGCAGTTCCGCTCCAAAACCCCCCGGAAATCCCCTTTTTGGCCCCGATTCCGGTCACCGGACCCGGTCTTGCATTCGGTGTTTCTTCGGTATATTCTAGCCTCCCCCGAAGCCGATTCGATAAACACCTGTAGTAAAGGACATGGCCACCGTATCCGCTCTACGCGACCTTCGCGAGCTGCTCGATCTCAGATTTCCGGACGCTGCACCGATCCAGCGCCACCGGACCGAGATCGTTGCGACAGGGATAGGTGAGCTGGATGGGATCTTCCCTGGCGGCGGCTTTCCGCGTGGACGACTGTCGGTCTGGACACCTGGCGGCGGAGCCACTGCGGTCCTTCGGTCCGCCTGCCGGTCGGCGGTCGCGGGCGGGGAGCGGGCTGTATGGATAGACGGTGGCGGTACCATGGCCGGCGCATTCTGGGACTCCGGGCCTATCCTGATACGGCCGAAGAGCAGGATTCACGCACTTCGCGCGGCCGAATCACTGCTTCGCTCGGGCGGCTTCGCGCTGGTGGTTCTCGCGGGCGCCGACCCGGAAGGAACCGAAAACGTGCGACTCTCACGCGCCGCGCACGAGAGCGGCAGCGCGTGCATCGCGCTCACCGCGAGCGCCACTACTTCCGCGCTGCGCGCATCGTCAGCGATCCGCCCGCACAGCTACGTGTGGCGCAGGGATCCGCACGGTGACGCCGCCGTCATAGACGCCGCCACTCTCGATGTGCGCGTCTCATCACTCGGCTGGAACCGCCGCACGCGCGTCGTGCTTCCCGTGCGGAGAGACGAGCTGCGGCTTGCGCTCTCGGTGGAACTGCCGGACAGGCGTGGGGCGCGATGATGACGTTGATAAATGAGTCTGCTCAACCGCTCGCATCCAGAACCGCGAGTGCGCGCGTCGTTTCTGCATACCGGATTATTCGTCTGTCGCGCGTGACGAGCCGGGCACCCATGTCGCGTGCGGTAGCCATGAGAATGCGGTCCGCCGGATCGGCGTGCGGATTACCGGGCAGACGCGTGCTGCCGACAGCGATACGAGGCGTAAGATTCACGACTACCACACCGGGCACACTCGACGCTCGCTCCATCCATTGCAGTGGCTCCACGGAAAGGGATATGCGACTTAGTTCGGCGAGCATCGCCACTTCCCACAGCGAAATTGCCGAAATGAACACCGAGCCGCTGCGGCTCGCTGCATCTATGAGCCGCAGTATCCTGGGCGACAGCTCATTCTCTCGCTGCTCCGCAGCCCATATCCAGACGTGTGTGTCGAGCAGGAGTGGCAGATCGGCTGGCTTGCTGGCTGACTTGATCGCTGACTTGATCGCTGACTTGATCGCTGACTTAGCTGCCGGCATCCCACTTCACGTCAATGGGCGAGATGAGATCGCCGTACCAGAGCACGCTGCCGCGCATGGATCCCACCATTCCTTGGGGCCGTTCATCCTCGAACGCGACGAGCCTGGCCACCGGAACGCCGTGCTTGGTGATCACGATCGGCTCGTGCCTCTCCTGCACGGTGTCCATGAGCTCGAGGCACCGAGCCTTGAATTCGCTGGCGGATATGCGTGTTTCGTCAGTGGCTCCGTAAGAATGAGTCGGGGTTTCAGCGATCTTCGCCGCGACTTTCTTCACGGACTTCGTTCTGTTTTTCCTGGCAGGCATGGTCATCTCCTGGTGTCCATGGTCATAATAATATGACCATATAAGCTACCTGGCAATGTCCTTCCTCTGCCTCCAGAACGACGCGTGGCTCGCGGCGCCGCCGGCGACTCTTCACGCACCTCTGCTCACCATCGTGCCGCGTGTGCTGTCGGCTGGAGATCTCGTGTGGGCCGATCTGCGCGGATTGCCGGTGCGCGAGACGACGGAGCGTGTGCGCAACGCATTCACGGCTCACAACGCGCTGTCGAGCAGCGTGAAATGCGGTGTCGCGTCCACGGCGATAGCCGCCGAGGTCGCCGCGCGGCACTCGCCGCAGTCGGTGACGTATGTGCGGGATGGATACGACCGCGACTTTCTGGCGCCGTTCCCCGTGTCGGTACTGGAACCCGGACGCGCGCTGGCGAATCTGCTGGATGGTACCGGTGTGGAGTTCTGCCGCGATCTCGCTAAGCTCTCACTCGAGGAAATCGAGATCCGTTTCGGTTCCGATGGAATGAAGCTCTGGCGGCTCGCGCGTGCCGACGATGCGCGACGGATCTTCGGCTCCATGCCGCGCGCGCTGCCGAAAGCGTCGCTCGAATGGACGGATTACGCGATACGCCGCGCCGAGCGACTCGTGTTCGTCATCAACGCGCTTTTCGGGAACGTGTGTGAGGCGTTGAAGACGCGGGGTGAGGGAGCGCTTGCGGTGACGATAAGTTTTGCGCTCGCCAATCGAACGACGCTGGATCATTCCATTCGTGCCGCTCGCGCCACAGCGGGCCAGACCGCATGGATGCGACTGGTGCGGCTCGAGATGGACCGCATCGTGTTTCCCGATGCCGTGACTGGAATAACGCTGCGTGTGGATCACACTTCCGGCACCGGCGGGCGGCAGGGCGATGTCTTTGATCGCGGCTTCGGGAGCGAGTCTGCCGCAGAGGAAGCACTGGGCCAGCTCATGGACGATCAGGGCTCCATCGCGGTCGAGCCCGAGAACAGCTCGCATCCGTTGCTGGATCGCCGCACCGCATGGACATCCATGCAGGCTGCGCGAGTGATGGAGCGTGCACACACCTACGCGGCTTCGCTGTCGCGCAGTGGCGAACCGGCGCTCACGCTGCAGCTTCTTCCCGAGCCTTTGCGGATATCGGTCGCGACGTTCAGGCGCCGCGGCGACGAGATCCCGCGCGCGTATCGTGACGGCAACGGCAGCTACGACATAATCGAGGCCGCCGGACCCGATCGCGTCTCCGGCGGCCGCTGGGACGAGGCCTACGCGCGCGAATATTTCCGCTGTGTCGTCGACAGTGGCGGCCTCGTCTGGCTGTTCCGCGACGCGCGGGGCGGCGCCTGGTTTCTGCATGGCTGGTGGGACTGATGCGCTACGTGGAGCTGCGCGCGCACACCGCGTTCTCGTTCGGTGACGGCGCGGTCGCGCCCGAGGCTCTTGTCGCGCGTGCCGCCGAGCTTGGCTATCACGCAATAGGGATCACCGACAGCGCGGATCTGGGCGCGATGGTGAGGGCCAAGATCGAAGCCGACAAGCTCGGCGTGAAGCTCGTGGTCGGCACCGAGCTGCGTGTGGATGGCAGACCGCTCGCACTGCTCGCGCGCGATATTCAGGGCTGCCGCAACCTCGCGTCGCTCATCACGCGCGCGCGGGTGGGATCGCTGCGAAGCTGGTCGCCTTCGAGCAGGCAGCGTCAGCGCGGTCTGCCGGGCGTGCCGTGGTCACATGTTGCCGACCGTGCCGAGGGGCTGCATCTGCTCACCGGTCCTGCATCGGGCACAATCGCTCATCTCGTGCGCGAGGGAAAACGCGATGAAGCCGAACGGACACTGCACGAGTGGCGCGAGCTGTTCGGAGGAAGATTGGCCGTGGAAGTGCAGCGGCATCGCGGATCGGGCGACGAGAGCGCGCTGGCCGGTGCACTGGTCGAGCTCGCGACGAGTGCTCACGTACCGTGGGTAGTCTGCAACGATCCACGTTATCTGGACGACAACAGCAGGCTGATCCACGACATGCTCACCGCGCTGCGCGCCGGTCTAGATCTGGATCGCGCGACGGAGCGCGGGCTGCTGCATCCGAATGGCGAGTGGAAGCTGCGCGCGCCGGAAGAGATGATCGAGATGTGGCGAGGGCTGGAGGAAGGAATCGAGGAGAGCGAGCGGATCGCGTCCGAGTGTGATTTCTCGGTACGCTGGCTGCGGCCTCCGCTGCCGGCCTTCCCGGTTCCGGAAGGGGCCGACACGGAAGCCTATCTGCGTGTGCAGGTGTACGAAGGAGCGAACACACGCTGGGGATCTTCGCTCACAGCGAAGCAGCGCTCGCAGCTCGAGCACGAGCTCGCGGTGATCGGACGGCTGGGCTTCGCGGGGTTCTTCCTTGTGATGTGGGACGCCGTGCGATTCGCGCGCAGGAAGAACATCCTCTGCCAGGGTCGTGGCAGCGCAGCGAATTCTGCCGTCGCGTACTGCCTTGGCGTGACCGCGGTGGATCCCGTGCTGCACGGCCTGCTGTTCGAGCGTTTTCTCTCCGAAGCTCGCGTACCCGGTCCCGGCGGCGAATACACCGAAGCGCCCGACATCGACGTGGACATCGAGCATGATCGCCGCGAGGAGGTGCTCGACTACGTGTACGGGAGCTACAGGCGCGAGCATTCGGCAATCACGTGCACGGTGCAGACATATCGCGCACCGAACGCGATACTCGATGCAATGCGCGCGCTGGGATACCCGGCGGACCTGGGCTTCGAGCTTTCCAAACGCCTGCATCGCTTCGATCCCGAGGAAGGAATCGAGCTGGTGCAGGGGAAGCTCGCCGAGCGATTCGCGGTGGATCTCACATCGCCGCGCGGACGCGCGATTCTGGCGGCGATGTCTGCCTTCGACGGTCTTCCACGCATGCGCTCGACGCACGTGGGAGGTTTCGTGCTCTCGTCAGCACCCCTTGGCGACTACATGCCGATCGAGCACACGAGCATGGGGCGCACCATCATCCAGTTCGACAAGGACGACCTGGATTTCATAGGCGCGCCCAAGTTCGACTTCCTGGGACTTGGCGCCCTGGCGCTGGTGCGGCGCGCATTCGATTCCATCGAATCGCGCACGGGTGAGCGACTGGAGCTGTACAGTCTTCCGCCTGACGATGCGCCGACGTTCCAGATGATCTCGCGCGGCGAGACCGTCGGCACGTTCCAGATCGAGAGCCGCGCACAGATCGCTTCCATTCTCAACACGATGCCGCAGTACATGTACGACATCGTGGTGCAGATATCACTCATACGTCCAGGTCCGATCCAGGGCGAGTTCGTGCATCCGTACACGCGCAGGCGGCGCGGGCGCGAAGCGGTGACGTACGCGCATCCGCTGCTGGAGCCGATCCTGCGCCGCACGTATGGCATCCCGATCTTCCAGGAGCAGGCGATGGCGATCTCGTCAACGCTGGGCGGATTCAGCGCCGCCGAAGCCGACCGGCTGCGCAGGACGATGGGCAACATACGGAAGAAGGAGCGGCTGGAAGCCGTTCTGCACGAGCTGACGGAGCGCATGGTCAACAACCCCGTGCCAGTGCCACCGGTGACGCGCGCGGCTGCGGACCAGATAAGCCGCGACCTGCTGACGTTCGCGAACTACGGATTCCCGGAGTCGCATGCGTGGAGCTTCGCGCTCATCGCTTACGCGACGGCGTATCTGAGGTGGCACTATCCCACCGATTTCTACCTCGGGCTGTTGAACGCGCAGCCGATGGGTTTCTATCCCACTTCAACGCTGATCCACGATGCGCGAAGGCGCGGTGTGGAGGTGAAGCCGCCGTGTCTTATTGATGGCGACAGGCTGTGTACAACCGAAACCGGTACGACATCGCAAGGTCCGGCGCTGCGCGTAGGGTGGCGTCACATCCGCGGCGTGGGCAAGCGTACAATCGAGCGGTTGTGTGCAGCGCGTGATCGGGCGCCGTTCACTTCGATATCGGACGTGGTGAACCGCGTGGGACTCACGCGCGCGGAGTCGCTTCAGTTCGCGCGAGCCGCAGCGTTCGGGGCCTGGGAGCCGGACCGGCGGCGCGCCGCGTGGGAAGCGTTGCGCGCTGTGGGCGACAACCTGCCGCTGGCCCCCGCGCACAGCGCTCCATACGTGCCGCGCGAGCTGGACGAGCGTGAGCTGATCTTCCTCGATTACGCCGCGACCGGGATATGCATCACCGGTCATCCCATGGAGCATCTGCGCGATCGTCTGGTGAAGGCCGGAGTCAACGGAAGCAGCGATCTTCCCTCGCTGCGCGACGGGCAGCGAGTCGTGATAGCGGGACTCGTCACCGTCCGTCAGCGGCCGGAAAGCGCCAAGGGGACGATCTTCCTGCTCATCGAGGACGAATGGGGTTTCATCAACGTGATCGTCTCCCGCAACCTGGTCGAGCGTTACGGCGACATCGTGAAATTCGCACCGTTCATGGTGGTAGAGGGGGTGTTCGAGCGTGATGGCGGAGTGATGAACGTGATAGGGAAGCGGTTCAGGGAGCTGAAGGTGGACGGCGGGAAGCTCGTGCATGGGTCGCATGATTTCCGGTAAAGGGGAGTACCCGTCATCCTCGTTCCCGGACCCCGTCATCCTCGTTCGCAGACCCCGTCATCCTCGCCGAAGGCGTGGATCCACGGCGCGTCGAATTGGTTCGTAACCGTCGCGTTGCAGGAGTAACGCCCGTTGGCGGTGTGCGAGCAGCAACGACGTCCTTTGCAGATCATGACGATCTGGTCAGGATGTCGAAGCGACCATTACTGCGCAGTGGATTGCGCGACCAGTTCGAGACGACCAGTGACGTGCGAAGACCACTTCC
>JALYYT010000012.1 GCA_030946285.1 Gemmatimonadota bacterium | reverse complement strand
GTCCAACAAAACGCGAGCGCAGCGAGCTTGCTCAGATCGCTCGACAAGTTCGGCGTTAGTTAGCCGGCAGCCACGCTGAAGCTGATGGCCGCGGCCGAGAGTAGCTCTATCCATTCGTCATGCGATGTTCGAACTCGGAGCCCGGTTGCATGGCTTCTGCGAGTTGGGAGCAGTGTCACGTCCCAGCCGCACTCGAGAACGTGAGCCAGGAAGCTGCTTAGCTCACCCGCATCGCTGTCGGTGAAGACGTGGCCCGGTGCCTCGGCAAGTGACCGTCGTTCACCAAAGCGGTCACGCCACGCGTAGTACCGCGGCCAGTTCTCTCCATTGGGCCAGACGTCCCAATCGGTCGCCCACGCGAGACACTCGTCCCAGTCGCCGAGAGTCGCGACGAGCTGCGCGGCGAGTTCACGCGCCTTCGCGGGATCCGACGTGGCCGAATGAACCGGGCACTCGCGGTGCACGAGTGTGGGATCCGCTGCGAGACGCGGCGCGACTCGCCCTTCGGGCTTATCGAGCGGGAAGCCGTGCTCTCGGCACCAGTCCCAGGTCCAGCTGTTATCCAGAAATCGCATCGGAGTATGTTGCTGGCTAACGCGTATTGGATCGCTTCCGCACTAGCGCTCGACGCGCGCGGGCTTGGCAACACTAAGCAGAATCGGCGCGTGATGGTGGCCCGAGACTGCGGCGAAGAGCGTCCCGCGCAGGGTGACTGATTTGCCGAGGAACGGCCGCAGACTCGCGTACCCCGCTGAATCGAGCACGAGCTGAACGAGCCGTACATTGGTCTTGGCGTCGTTATCGTTGCTGGCTGCAGTGCAGACGGGCGCCGCAACGTGGAGATAGAACCCCATCTCTTTCTCGTCATGCTTCGGATCTTCGCCGAACCCCGGCGCACCGTAGAACATTTGACGGGTCAACCTTCCGGTGATGCGCACAGTGTCCGGCTCGTAACGCATGCAGCCCGAAGCTTCGGCCACATTTCGCTGTGCGCCTGCCAGCGCAAACCCGAGTACCAGCGCATATCCAAGTGATTGCATAAGGAGATTGTGTATAGCGATCTAACGCTGGAGTTGAGCTGCAAGGGCATCATAAGATGCTGCGGGAGATGTCGCTTTCATGCCTCGAGATTCCATTGCTGCGGAGGGAGAGTTCGAAGTAGCTCGCGAACCGATGCGTCCTGGAGTTGCGCGAGATGTCGGAAGGCCCGTCCAGAGAGATGCGTGTCACCCGATGGCCCGACGATCGCTACGCGAGCGAAGAACCGGCGCGTGCTTGCTCGATCGTAGGCCCCTCCGCGAAGGAACGTGCCACCGATAGCACTCGTATCTTTGCACGCACGAGCTATCAAAAGAAGCGCAGCGCCATGCCCTCGCCCCGCTGGGGCGACGTAGAGATCGGCAATCTGCGCACCGCGCATCGCCCAATGCATGTCGTACACTTCATCCCAAGCGAGAAAGCCGATCGAAACGCCGTCGCGCTCAACAACCAGCACATGCTGTCGACCGGAGGCGCCGAATATGTCACGGCGCAACTCATCGGCGGAGCTGCCGGCATGGTCGGGATAGCCCTCGTCGAGATAATTCCGAAGCAATTGCGCAAGACGCTCAGCATCGTGCGCATCCGCTACTCGCACGTTCACAAGATGTCAGGATGTTGGCTAACGCGTATCAGACCGCAAGCCTCGGGTTTGGAAGCGGTGGGCAATCACGCAGGATAAGATGCAGTTCTCGGGCATCCGCGCAAGCCGAATTGCGGTGAACTACAGTCGTTGATCCCGGGTCCACCAACGGATACCAGCGCCAGCCAGATCGGGGTCAGCGGTCTTACAATCGTACGTAGCCGCAACCGGCGCTCTGGGCTCGAGCGAGTCCGAAGGTCCGTCCACGTACGTGGGGCCTGTTGGCAAGACAAAGCACGCGGTCGCAACACGCGAGCCTCTCAGCAGCCAGCTTGGGCGTACCAGCGAATCACGTGCAGCCGGCGGGAGTTCGCCGAGTGCGACAGCGTCAGCGAGCATGACGAGAAGCCCCCGCACGACTCCACTGTCTGCCGCAGAGCACGACTCGTGCAGCTCCTGAGGCGGTACGTGCCGGCACCAACGCATCGTTAGCTGGCCGGACGATCGTGACGCGCCGGACAGGTTCGGTTCTCAGCCACTTGAATCGCCCGTCAGACATTGCGAAGGAGCCGGTTCACCAAGGCGTCTCGCGACAAAGAAGGCGTTACGATGAAAGGGGGTATTGCCGGCCCATCCGTACGACCAGCCCTCGCCCTCGCGAATGTCGCCGGGTGAAGTCCATCGCAACGCGTACCCCGCATCCGGTGAGGTGTAGACAGTGATCGTGAATCGGTCTGGCGGCGCAAAATGCCACCCGGTTACCCCGTTCGCTCTGATGCCGAAGAACAACTCCTCATTAGCGACGCGGCGCTCCGCCTGTGAGACGTAGAAACACACATTGTCTAGCTGACCGACTTCGGCGCGACGAATGACACGGAGTGAACCCAGAAGCGCCAGCGTATTCTTACTTCGCGCAGACGAATCATCCATCACGACAACCGTGGCCACGCCAATTGCGCTGCTGGAGTCGGCGATGGTGCACTTTTCAGCGCAGAGCCAAACTCGGTAAGTGCCCGGCGTCGGCGTCGGTGTCGGCGCCTGCGCTGCGGCGACACGCGTACAAAGCGCACCGAGGACGATTGCGACGACTGAGCTGTATAGACCACGGGAATGGATGTGCATATTCGGACGCAATTTGATCTAAGTCCAGCTAACGCCCCAGCTCAGCTGCGGGCGCGCAAGTGGGCCGGGACGATGATGCCGAGGGCGTGGGATGCCGAGCGGCGACTACCGCTATGCCTCCGTAAGCGCCCGTCGGCTGCA
>JALYYT010000141.1 GCA_030946285.1 Gemmatimonadota bacterium | reverse complement strand
GCCAGGCAAGGGCGGCCAGATGGCACGTTCTGCCGGAATGTCGGCTCAGGTTGTAGCGAAGGAAGGCGAGTACGTAACGCTGCGCCTAGGTTCGACCGAGGTGCGGCTGGTACACGGAACGTGCATGGCGACGGTCGGCATAGTCGGTAATGCGGAGCACGAGCTGCTCTCGCACGGCAAGGCTGGAAAGTCGCGCTGGCTCGGAAAGCGCCCCAAGGTGCGTGGCGAGGTGATGAACCCGGTGGATCACCCGCATGGTGGTCGTACGCGCGGCGGTCGCAACGTCGTGTCGCCGTGGGGCAAGAAGGAAGGCGTGAAGACACGCCATTCGAAGAAGCCGTCAACACGGCTAATCGTGCGCGGCCGTCGCCGCGGTAAGGCGACGCAGTCTTAAGACGGGTAATCGATAATGGGACGTAGTGTTCGCAAGGGTCCGTTCGTACACGAGTCGCTGATGGCGAAAGTCGACACGATGAACGGCCGAAATGAGAAGAAGGTCATGAAGACGTGGTCGCGCGCGAGCACGATCCTGCCGGACTTCGTTGGCCATACCTTCGCCGTGCACAACGGCAACAAGTTCATCCCGGTGTACGTGACGGAGAACATGGTCGGGCACAAGCTCGGCGAATTCTCTCCGACGCGTCTCTTCCGTGGTCACACGGGAGCGAAGGCCGTGGACAAGAAGGCGTCGGGCGTGCCTGCGAAGGGTGGCAAGTAACATGGCCGCAACTCCAGTGCTTACGCCGCGTGCACGCGCGATTCAGCGCACCACGCGCCAGTCGCCGTACAAGATGCGTCTGGTGATCGACCAGATTCGTGGCAAGAACGTGAGCGATGCGCTCGCTCTGCTTCGCTTTTCCAAGAAGCACGCTGCGAAGCAGATTGAGAAGACGCTGGCATCGGCCGTCGCAAATGCCGAGTACAAGGCTCGCATCGCGAACGAGGCGATCGATCTCGACATGCTGGTTATATCGCACGCCGTCGTGAACGAGGGTCCGTCGCTGAAGCGGTTCATGCCGGCGGCGCAGGGTCGCGCCACGCCGATCCGCAAGCGTACCAGTCACGTGGAGATCTACGTGGCCGAGCGCGCGGCGAAGGCGACGACCGTGAAGAAGACTACGGCGAAGAAGGCTGCCCCGAAGAAGACGACGGCCAAGACGGCCGCGAAGAAGACGTCCAGGAAGTCCGAGGGAGACAAGTAATGGGACAGAAGACACATCCAATTGGCTTCCGCCTTGGTGTTTCGAAGAACTGGCGCTCGCGCTACTACGCGAACCGGGACATGCCGGCGATGCTGAAGGAGGATGCACTCCTTCGCAAGTATCTGCACGCGCGCCTCGGTCACGCCGCGATCAGCGACGTCACGATCGAGCGCAAGCCGGGCAAGGTCGTCGTCACGATCCACACCGGGCGTCCTGGCGTGGTGATCGGCAAGAAGGGAACTGAAGTTGATCAGCTCCGCGACGAGCTGAGCCGTCTTTCCGGAAAGGAAGTCGGAATCAACGTCGAGGAGATCAAGCGTCCGGAGCTGGATGCCCAGCTCGTCGCTGACAACATCGCGAACCAGCTTGCGCAGCGTATCTCGTTCCGTCGCGCGATGAAGCGCGCGGTGCAGAGCTCGATGCGAATGGGCGCGCAGGGAATCAAGGTCAAGTGCGGCGGCCGTCTCGGGGGCGCGGAGATCGCGCGTGTCGAGGGCTATCACGAGGGGCGTGTGCCTCTTCAGACGCTGCGCGCTGACATCGATTACGCGACGTCGACTGCGAAGACGACCTACGGCACGATCGGTGTGAAGGTCTGGATCTTCAAGGGAGAGATCGTCGAGGATCGCCGTGGCAAGACTTACTCGACGGACGCATAGGGAGACATAGAGATGCTGAGTCCGAAGCGGGTAAAGTTCCGCAAGATGTTCAAGGGTCGCACGAAGGGACTGGCGACCCGTGGATCGAAGGTTTCGTTCGGAGATTTCGGCCTGCAGGCTCTCGAGCCGGGCTGGGTCACGAACCGTCAGATAGAAGCAGCTCGTGTGGCGCTCACGCGACATATCAAGCGCGGTGGCAAGGTGTGGATTCGCATCTTCCCGGACAAGCCGATCACGAAGAAGCCGGCCGAGACACGAATGGGCAAGGGAAAGGGTTCACCGGAAGGATGGGTGGCCGTCGTGAAGCCGGGGCGAGTGATGTTCGAACTGGAAGGAGTGACGCTGGAGATCGCACAGAAGGCAATGGCGCTTGCTGCCGCGAAGCTCAGTGTGAAGACGAAGTTCGTGAAGCGTGAGGAGGCGCATTCAGATGAAGGCTGACGAAATCCGCGAGATGGTCGACAGCGACCTGGTCGCGAAGATCAACGAGCTAGAGGAAGAGCGCTTCCGGCTGACGTTCCGCTCTGGAACGGAAACGCTGGAAAACCCGCTGCGTCTGCGGTACATCCGGCGCGACATCGCGCGGCTCAAGACGGTGCAGAACGAGAGGAAGCTAAAGAATGGCTGATAACACAAACGGCGCCGGTTCGGTGACCGGTTCGTCGACCGGGACGGAGACGCGTAACGCGCGCAAGGTGCGCACGGGTACGGTCGTGAGCGACAAGATGCAGAAGACCGTAGTGGTCGCCATCGAGCGCCGCGTGAAGCATCCGGTTTATGGCAAGATGATGACGCGTACCAAGAAGCTGAAGGCTCACGACGAGGAGAACTCGGCGAAGCTCGGCGACACGGTACGGATCATGGAGACGCGTCCACTGTCGAAGGACAAGCGCTTCCGAGTGATCGAGATCGTCGAGCGCGCACGCTAACGAGATACTGCGATGATCCAGCAAGAATCAATGGTGAAGGTTGCCGACAACTCCGGCGCGAAGCGGGCGCTCGTCATTCGTGTGCTCGGCGGTACAGGCCGTCGCTACGCGGGACTTGGCGACGTCGTGATCGTGGCCGTGAAGGACGCCCTTCCGAACGGAACCGTGAAGAAGTCGGATGTCGCGCGCGCGGTGGTGGTGCGCACGGCCAAGGAGACGCGCCGCAAGGACGGTTCCTACATCCGCTTCGACGAGAACGCAGTCGTGATCATCAACGACGCTGGCGAGCCGCGCGCGACGCGCGTGTTCGGACCGGTGGCACGTGAGATCCGCGACAAGAAGTACATGAAGATCGCCTCGTTGGCGCCGGAGGTGCTGTAACATGCGCGTGCTGAAATACCGCAAGACCAACAAGGACCGCCTGACGACCGATCGTCACGCTGCCAACGCGCAGCGTGTGCACGTGCACGTCGCCAAGGGTGATGTGGTTCGTGTGGTTCGTGGCGACGACAAGGGCAAGGAAGGCACGGTTATCCGCGTCTTCAGAAAGAAGAATCGCGTCCTGGTGAAGGGCGTGAACATCGTGAAGAAGCATCGTCGTGCGACGAACGCAGAGGAAGAGGGTGGAATCCGCGAGATGGAAGCCCCGTTTTCCGCGTCGAACGTGATGCTCATTGATCCGAAGTCGGGCAAGCCGACGCGCGTCAAGACGCGCACGGACAAGGATGGTACGAAGGAGCGCGTCAGCGTAAAGAGCGGCGACTCTATCCCGATGGCGTCTCGCTAAGGAATACGGCAAATGGCAAACAAGCAAGACAACAAGAAGGGCGGGGCCAAGGGCGGCAAGGGCGGAGCCAAGTCCGGTGCAAAGGGCGGTTCCAAGTCCACGCCTCCGAAGGCGTCGGCCAAGAGCTCGACGAAGGCTTCGGCCGGGCGCGCATCCGAGCGCAAGCAGCTGCTTCCCACCGAGCACGCCGGTGCGGAGCTGCAGGTTCCGGCGCCTCGTCTCAAGGAGCACTACAAGGCCACCGTTCGTCCGCGTCTCACCAAGCAGTATGACTTCGGGAACATCCACGAAGTCCCGACGATGGAGAAGATCGTCATCAACTGTGGTGTGGGCGAGGCGATCCGCAACTCCAAGGTTCTCGACATTGTCGTGGACGAGCTCGCGCTCATCACCGGCCAGCGTCCGGTTCGCCGCAAGGCGAAGAAGTCGATCGCGAACTTCGGTCAGCGTGAAGGCCAGGAGATCGGTGCTTCTGTGACGCTGCGCGGCCCGCGCATGTGGGAGTTTCTCGATCGCCTCGTTACTGTTGCGATTCCGCGCATCCGCGACTTCCGCGGCCTGAATACGCGTGCCTTCGACGGACGCGGCAACTACACGATGGGCGTCAAGGAGCAGATGATCTTCCCTGAGATCAACTACGACATGGTGGACGAGATCCACGGAATGGACATCACCTTCGTCACCACGACGAACAAGGACGATCAGGCTCTTGCACTTCTCCGCGAGCTCGGCATGCCGTTCCGCGGTGATGAGAAGCCCGTCATCGTACACGGTTAACGAAAGCACACAATGGCGAAGACCTCCAAGATCAAGAAGAACGAGCAGCGTCGTGCAACGGTCGCGAAGTATGCGGCCAGGCGGCGCGAGCTGAAGGCTATCATCAAGAATCCGCTGTCAACGGCGGAACAGCGTGCCGACGCGTACACGGCGATCCGCAAGATGCCGCGTGATGCATCGGTGGTGCGCATCCGGAACCGCTGCGAGTTCAGCGGTCGTCCGCGCGCGTACCTCCGACAGTTCGGCCTGGCCCGTATCGCGTTTCGCGATATGGCGCTGGCCGGATTCATCCCGGGCGTACGCAAGGCAAGTTGGTAAGGGCGCGGATATATCCGCGCCGTACGCAGCAAGGATACGAGGATCAGTACAGTAAGGCGCGGATGTATCCGCGCCCAACGGCGCGAGATCATCCGCGTCAAAACCCAAATCAGCCCCGCACGTCCGGAGATCGGATACGACGGGACGAGGTAGAGTAGATCAATGAGTATGACAGATCCAATTGCGGACATGCTTACGCGGATCCGCAACGCGTGTCGGGCTAAGCATCGCCGCGTGGACATGCCCGCTTCCAAGGTGAAGGCGCAGATCGCGCAGATCCTGAAGGAGAACTCCTACATCCAGGATTGGCGCACGCTCGAGACCGAGGAAGGCCGCCAGATCCTGCGCGTGATTCTCAAGTACGCTGTCGGCACTGGCCAGCCGGTCATTCGTGACCTGCAGCGCGTGTCGACGCCGGGACTCAGGCGCTACGTCGGCGTCGGCGAAATCCCGCGTGTCCGCAACGGACTCGGCATGGCGATCCTCAGCACGTCGCGTGGAGTCATGTCCGACCGCCAGGCGCGACAGCAGCGCACCGGTGGTGAACTCGTCGCGCTAGTCTGGTAATCGAGCAAACAATGTCACGTATCGGAAAGAGGCCCGTACCAGTTCCCGCGAATGTCACGGTGACGCTGGACGGCAACAATGTGAAGGTGAAGGGCCCCAAGGGTGAACTCGAGCGCAACATCCATTCGGACATGAAGCTGTCCATGGAGAATGGCGAGGTCATCGTCGCGCGCCCTTCGGAAGAACAGAAGCACAAGGCTCTCCACGGCCTGAGCCGGACGCTCGTCGCGAACATGGTCGAGGGAGTCTCGACCGGATTCACGAAGACGCTCGAGCTGGTCGGCGTCGGTTACAAGGCTGAGGTCCGTCCTTACGGCCTGCAGCTGGCACTCGGCTTCTCGCATCCGGTGGAATACAAGTCGCCGAAGGGAATCAAGCTGAGCGCCCCGATTCCCACGCAGATCGTCGTAGAGGGAGCGAACAAGGAGATCGTGGGGCAGGTAGCGGCCGAGTTGCGTTCGCTGCGTCCACCCGAGCCGTACAAGGGCAAGGGAGTCAAGTATCAAGGCGAGCAGGTTCGCCGCAAGGCCGGCAAGGCCGGGGGCAAGTAAGCGATGAAGAAGCCACAGACCCGCGAGCAGTTCCGCGCCCGTCGTCACTTCCGTGTTCGCAAGAAAGTGAACGGCACGGCAGACCGTCCGCGTCTCGTCGTGTTCCGCTCGGAGAAGCACATCTATGCGCAGCTCGTTGACGACAACAAGCAGCACACGTTGATGACAGTGACGGACAGCGGCATAACCGGAAAGAAGGTCGAGAAGTCATTCGAGGTCGGCAAGAAGATCGCGGCGCGCGCGAAGGATGCGGGCGTGACGAGCGTCGTCTTCGACCGTGGTGGATACGTGTATCACGGCCGCTTGAAAGCGGTGGCCGATGGCGCCCGCGAAGGCGGGTTGGAGTTTTAATGGCAGACGAACAGAATCAGGGCGGCGCGCCTGCCGCGAGCGGCGGCGCAGCGAACACGGGCAACTCGGGAACGAGCTCGGGAACCAGCTCCGGGAGCGCTTCCGGGACCAGCGGTCCTGGTCGCAGCGCGCGTTCCGGCGGCGGCCAGCAGCGCGGACGTGGCGGCCAGGGCGGCGGTCGTGGCGGAGCGGGTGGTGGTCGTGGCGGACCTGGCGGTGGCCAGAACCGCGGCGGTCCGGGTGGCGGCGCCAATCGTGGCGGCGGACCCGGCGGCGGTCGCGGACCCGGTGGTGGTCGTGACGGCGCACGGGGCGGTGAGCGCGAAGGCAGCGATCTCATCGAGAACGTGGTCGCGATCAACCGCGTAGCGAAGGTAGTGAAGGGCGGACGTCGCTTCTCGTTCAACGCGCTCGTCGCTGTTGGCGATGGCGCTGGACGCGTGGGCTTCTCGACCGGCAAGGCGAACGAAGTGTCCGAAGCGGTCCGCAAGGCCGTCGAAGCTGCTCGTCGCCACATGGTCACGATCCCGATGACGGGCGGTACCATCCCGCACGCGATCGTCGGTCAGCATGGCGCCGGCAAGGTGCTCATGAAGCCGGCCGCTCCTGGTGCAGGTGTAATCGCAGGTGGTGCTGTGCGCGCGGTCATGGAGTGCGTTGGTATCACGGACATCCTGACAAAGAGCCTGGGATCGACCAATCCGCACAACATGGTTCTCGCGGCACTCGACGCGCTGCAGCACCTGACTACGGTGGAACAGATTGCACGTGAGCGTGGGGTCGAGCAGAGCTCGCTCGGCTACCGCTCACGCGCCAAGACGAAGGTGATTGCGTAATGGCCAGAACATTCGTGTGGCACCCGACGAGGGGCCCCAAGACGACAGACAAGCTCCAGCCGGCCGGAAAGGGCCGCGTGGAGATCAAGCAGGTTCGCAGCAAGATCGGGCATTCGTGGCGCATGAGCCGCACGCTCGAGGCGCTGGGACTCAAGCATCCGCACGACGTGGTGGTCCACCAGGACTCCCCTTCGCTGCGCGGTCAGATCAAGCGCGTACGTCACCTCGTGACGATCGCGCCTGCCAAGGACGAGGCGTAGAGAAATGGCAAGCAAGATTGGACTTCACAACCTCGCATCCGCACCAGGTTCGTCGCGCAATCGCAAGCGCATCGGCCGCGGTCCGGGTTCGGGAACCGGCAAGACTTCGGGCAAGGGACACAAGGGAATCAAGGCACGTGCGGGACATCACGGACCGGGCGGCGGCAAGCCACAGTTCGAGGGTGGCCAGATGCCGCTCACGCGTCGTCTCCCGAAGCGTGGATTCACGAGCCCGTTCCGCGTAGAGAACCAGGTCGTGCGTCTGGGCGATCTGGCCCAGTTCGAAGGCAAGGAGATCACGATGGAGCTGCTCGTGGAAGCTGGAATGATCCACGGCACCAAGGGCGCCGCGAAGGTTCTCGCCAATGGCGAGATCACGCAGGCGATCAACATCCGCGGTCTCAAGGTCAGCAGCGGCGCGCGCGAGAAGATCGTCGCCGCCGGCGGAACAGTCGCGTAGATTTCAGCAGGAACCGCAGTCAGGTTCCGACCGTTTGATTCGCGTCGTGTGCGATGAGTCCGCCTCCGGCGAGCTCATCGCACCGGCGTCTCGCGGTTCCGGCGCGCGAGCGAACCGGAATCGTCCTTCTGGTAGTTTGTGGTGGCATCGCCACCGTCTGAGGAGATTCTTCTAATGGCGCAGACAAATCCCGCATCGGCCGTCGCGGACATCACGCGGAATACCGAGC
>JALYYT010000391.1 GCA_030946285.1 Gemmatimonadota bacterium | reverse complement strand
GGCCCGAGCGTCCCACGGGCTTCCTGTATCCCGGCTCGGCGCGGGGGTCAGGGGGTCTGGTTAGCCTGCCAGGAATCGAGGCTCCCGCCGCCGATCGCGATGCTGCACGTGTAGGTGCCCTGACCGAAATTCGAGCCCGAGAGCGCAGACGCGTTCATGCTGCCCGTCCACGTAGCGGTGCTGCTGTTGATCGGGCACGGAGTCTGGAAGGTGATCTTCCCGAAGGAGTCAACACTCCCGGAAGCGAGCCGATCGCTGCTCGAAACCGATCCGTTGCTGATGATCAGATATCGCGCGAGCGTGCGGGACGTCTGGCCGCTCGGACTGGGATACTTGAAGAAGAAATTGTAGGCCCCGTCAAATTTGGAAACGCCTGTAGACGTATCTCCCAGACCTGTGGTGGCCGAACAATTCGCAACAACAAGGAGCAGCGCGAGGATCATGAAGGATCGTACCGGAAACTGCTTCATCTGAACGTCTCCGTCACAAGGTTCTGGCGCGCCCGTCGCCGGTGACGATGAATTGCGTGGGCGATCGCCAGTATATGTGCGAGCGTTCAGGTCGGCAACGAAAATCTATGTGTTTGCGGCGGAGCGAAGTTCCATGTTGTGCAACTGCACGCTCCCACGGATGTTTGCCGAAGTGCGGTCGTCTGATGAAAAGTTGCCGCAGTCAGCTACGCGCGCCCCTGCTCGGCAGCTCGGCGCAGACCTCGGAGCACGTCGGTCCGAAGTGTTCTAGACGTTGAACTTGAACAGCAGCACGTCGCCGTCCTTAACCACATACTCCTTTCCTTCTGAGCGTACATCACCTTTCTCGCGTGCGTCCTTCCAGCCGCCGTCGGCGATGAACGCATCGAACGCGACTGTGTCCGCCTTGATGAATCCGCGTTCGAAATCCGTGTGAATCACGCCGGCTGCCTGTGGCGCGGTGTCACCGCGATGAATAGTCCACGCGCGGACTTCCTGTTCGCCAGCGGTAAAGTACGTCTGCAGTCCCAGCAGGTGATAACCGGCGCGAATGAGCCTGTCGAGCCCCGCACTCTCGAGCCCGAGCGATGACAGAAAATCACCACGATCTTCGGGCGCCAGCTCCGCCAGCTCCGCCTCGATCTTCGCGGAGAACGCAACGACCTCGGCGTGCTCGCCGCTCGCGGCGACCGCGGCTCGGAGCGCTGCCAGATGCGGCCCTTCGTCGCCGGTCAGTTCCGCGTCGCTGACGTTGGCCGCGTAGAGCACGGGCTTCACCGTCATGAGGCTGAGCGGTGCGAGCACCTCCATCTCGTGCGGCGTGAGCGATGCGTGCCAGAGCCCGCGGCCTTCCTTCAGGAATTCGTTCGCGCGATCGAGCACGAGCAACTCGGCCGCTGCGTCCTTGTCGCCCGTTTTCGCAGTGCGCTTCGTCTTGTCGAGACGCTTCTCCAGTGTCGCGAGATCGGCGATGGCCAACTCGAACTCGATCACTTCACGATCGCGTGCAGGATCCACTCCACCCATCACGTGCGTGACGTCCTCGTCCTCGAAGCAGCGCACCACGTGCACGATTGCGTCGGTCTCGCGGATGTTCGCGAGAAACTTGTTGCCGAGTCCCTCACCGTCGGCGGCTCCCTTCACGAGGCCCGCTATGTCAACGAACTGCACGACGGCGGGGACGATCTTCTTCGGGTGAACTATCGCCGCAAGCTTTTCCAGGCGCGCGTCGGGCACTTCGACCATCCCCACGTTCGGTTCGACAGTGCAGAAGGGATAGTTCGCCGCCTCCGCGCTCGCCGCGGTGAGCGCGTTGAACAGCGTTGATTTGCCGACGTTTGGGAGTCCTACGATTCCGAGCTTTAGCATTTGATCCCGAATGTGATAACCACGGTCATTCCCGCGAAAGCGGGAATCCCTCCGCCACCGTCATTCCCGCGAAAGCGGGAATCCCTTGAAGTCCCGTACGACCCCTGGGAGATCCCCGCGTTCGCGGGGATGACAGTCCGACTCCACCGCTTGCGCGGGAATGACGTCGTCAGTTGTTCAACCGCATTGCAGCTTCCATGTCCCCTTTCAACCAAAGCTCACATACGTCAGTGAGGGATGGCATGAGCGACATGACTTCTTCGCGTTCCATCTTTCCGAAAGGCGACAGCACGAAGTCGGCGAGGTCGCCGCTTATCGCGCGGTCTTCCCGTGGCCCCACTCCAACTCGCAATCGCGCGTAATCCTGCGTCTTCAGCACGTTCTCGATGCTCTTGAGCCCGTTGTGTCCGCCCGCGCTTCCCTTTGCGCGTATCCGGTAGCGTCCAACGGGAAGTGCGACTTCATCCGAGACGACGAGAAGATCCATTGCCGGGGCCCAGAACGGCCTGCGCGTGTATGGACGCAACGCATCGCCGCTCAGGTTCATGAAGGTCTGCGGCTTCAGGAGTCGCACCTTGATGTTACCGAGCAATCCGCTCGACACCTGCGCGTCGCCGTCCTTGCGCCAGCCATCGAAGTGCCAACGCTCGGCGAGATGATCGACGAGCCACCAGCCCACGTTGTGACGCGTGGGCGCGTAATCCCGGCCGGGATTGCCGAGTCCGACGATGACTTTCATTACAGTATACGAAAAGGGGCGGGCGAGATGCCCGCCCCCTGACGTTGCTGGCGGAAGTTACTTCTTCTCGGGCTCTGCACCCTCTTCCGGCTTCTTCGCGCGGATGACTTCCGGCTCAGCCGACGTCGGCTCCGCCTCTGCCACGACCGCTTCGACGGCTGCACGCGGCGTTGCGATAACGACGATCGCTGCGCCGGGCTCATCGAGCACGGTTACGC
>JALYYT010000383.1 GCA_030946285.1 Gemmatimonadota bacterium | reverse complement strand
ACGAGCTGGCGCTTGGTGCAGACGAAGAGGACCTGGTCGCCGCGAGCAACGACTTCGCGCACGAGCTTCTGGGCCAGCTCGAGCTGGCGCAGGGTCTTCTGGAGGTCGATGATGTGGATGCCGTTGCGTTCGGCGAAGATGAATCTGCGCATCTTCGGGTTCCAACGGCGCGTCTGGTGGCCGAAGTGAACGCCGGCTTCGAGCAGCTGCTCGAGATTGGGCTGGGACATTCTGACGAATCCTTTAGTGGTTGTTTGCGTCTCTCTCCGTCAGCGCCGTGACGACCGGACGTGCCGGCACCCGTCGTAGCTCGGGAGAGATGTTTGATACCGGCGGACAATCGCCCGCCGGCTTGCTGCGCGGGACTGGCGGATGCCGGTCCCTTGAAAAACAGATTAGCGCTTGGAGAACTGGAAGCGCTTGCGTGCCTTGGGACGACCGGGCTTCTTGCGCTCGACGACGCGTGCGTCGCGAGTGAGGAAACCCAGACCGCGGAGCTTCGGCTTGAGCGACTCGTCTTCCTTGACGAGCGCACGAGCAATCGCAAGGCGAAGCGCGCCGGCCTGACCCGAGAGTCCACCGCCATCGATGTTCGCTGTCACGTCATACCGTCCGAGCATGTCGGTCGCCGCGAACGGCTGCTGGATCGTGGAAACGTGCGCAGGACGCGGGAAGTAGTCACCCAACGTGCGACCGTTCACGAGCCACTTTCCGGAGCCGGGCTTGATGTAGACTCGGCAGACAGCTTCCTTGCGGCGGCCGATCGTATGGATTGTTCCGTCAGGCATGCTTACTTGGTGGTTATGGTCAGCAGCTTGGGCTGCTGGGCCTTGTGCGGATGATTCGCACCGGGGTACACGCGCAGCTTGGTGCGCATGTGCGTACGAGCGAGCGCGGTCTTCGGCAGCATGCCATTGACCGCATGCTCGATCACGCGCTCCGGGTGCTTGCCCAGCATGTCCTCGAACGTGGTGAAACGCTCGTGGCCCATGTAGCCGGTGTGCCGGAAGTAGCGCTTCTGCTCCGCCTTCCGACCCGTGACCTTGACCTTGGATGCGTTGATCACGATGACGTGGTCGCCGCCGTCCATGTGCGGGGTGAAGGTAGGCTTGTGCTTGCCGCGGATGACGCGCGCCACTTCCGTGGCGAGCCTGCCGAGCACCATGCCTTCCGCGTCCACGATGTACCAATCGTGGACGATATCAGTCGGGGTGGAGGAAAAAGTCTTCATTGGGGGATGATCGATTGCGAAATGCGATAGCCTCCTAAGTTACCCACCCCCCGGGCTCTAGTCAATCCGACCAATAACTTCTTCTGGCGTGTCTCCAAAGGTGATGGTATTTTGGTGCACCTCCGTACCGGCACGGCCGGCGACACGGCAGCGGCACGGACTGTTCCCCTCCCCTACCTAAAGAAGAGCATGAGGCTTCCAATGTCGTCACTCCGCCGCGCGCTGTGGGTACCAGCCCTTGCCGTGTGCATCCCCGCAGTTTCGCTGTCCGCCCAGGGTTTCGGCCTGAACGAGGTGGGCACGTGTGCTGTCTCCCGAGGATTCGCGGTCACAGGCACTCCCTGCGAGGACGCCTCGACCATCTTCTGGAACCCGGCCGCAGCCGCCGAGTTGACCGGCACGTCGGTCAATCTTGGCGCGAGCGTCATTCGCATCGCCGGCTCGTTCCGGCAGGACAGCACGGGCCGCACCTACAACAGCAGGATTCAGCCGGCACTCGTTCCCGAAGGTTTCGCCGCCATGCGGTTCGGCAAGGCATCCCTCGGCTTGGGCGTCTACGTACCCTACGGCCTCACGTCGCAGTGGAACGATGACTTCCCCGGTCGCTTTTCCGCGCTCCGCGCCGCGTTGCAGACTGTCTATTACCAGCCGAACATCGCGTGGCAGGCAAACGACGAGTGGTACGTGGGCGGCGGACCGGTGTTCGGCCACTCCACGGTGGATCTGACGCAGTCGCTCGATCTCTCCCAGCAAACCGCGGCCGGCGCCACCAAATTCGGCCAGCTGGGCATCGCGTCGATGACAGAATTCGGGCGCGCCAAGTTTCACGGAACGTCCAACGCCGTGGGATTCAACGTCGGCGTGCACGGAAAGTTCGGCCCCTGGTCGGTCGGAGCGCGGTACCTGTCGTCGCTCAAGTTCAACTACCGCAAGGCGCAGGCGAGCTTCTATCAGGTTCCAACGGGACTCACGCTACCGCTGGGCAACCCGATCAGCCCGACGACCCCGGTCCCGATCGACGGTCTGCTGGCGAACCAGTTCAGCACGCTCACCGGCGGCACCCTTGTGAGCCAGAAGGGGAATTCACAGATCGTGCACCCGTGGCAGATGCAGGGCGGTATCGGATACATCGAGAACGGCAACAAGCTGTCCGTGGACGTCGGTCGCATCGGCTGGTCGTCATTCGAGAATCTTCCGATCACCTTCAACGGACCGGCGGCTGCGAGCAGCAAGCTCGTTGCCGAGAACTACAACGACTCGTGGACGCTCCGACTCGGAGCTGAGCATCAGTTCTCGAAATTCACGGGACGAATCGGATACAGCTACGCCGAGTCTCCGGCTCCGGACGCCACTGTCACTCCAATCCTGCCTGACATGAACCGACGCAATTTCTCCGTCGGCGTCGGGCTCCCAATAACCACCATGTACAAGCTCGACCTCGGTTACCTCAACGTGAACACGCCCGGCCGTCGCGGCCGACTCGTCGAACCGACGAGCGGGACCATTGACCCGGCAATGCTGAATTCCGGCGCGTATGCGCTGCGCGCCGATGTTTTTTCGGCCGCTCTCAACATCACCTTCTAACCGCGCCTGAATCCAATGATTCGTTCCAGCAAGATGTTCCGCGCGGTCGCGGGCGTGACATTCGCCGCGCTCACCGCATGTGCAGATAATGGTCCGACCACCGTCGTCGCTCCGCTCGCGCCGGTCAACTCGCTCTTCACGAGCTACGTTGCGCTCGGCAACAGCCTTACGGCCGGCTACCAGTCCGGCGGAATAAACGACAGCACTCAGCAGCAGAGCTACGCGGCACTCACCGCAAAGGCCATGAATACGCGATACGCGTATGCGTCGCTGGCGCTCCCGGGATGCCCGCCACCAATCGTGAACTTCCAGACGCAGGCGAGACTGGCGGCCGGAATGGCCGCGACGTGTGCTCTGCGTAATCCTGCCTCGATCACCACCGCGTTGAACAACGTTGCAGTACCGGGTGCTACCGCCGCCGATCCGACCGGCGTCAGCACGAGCTCGTCCAACGCGCTCTCCACCTTTATTCTCGGTGGAAAAACGCAGGTGGCGAAGGCGGCCGATGCAAACCCGACCTTCGTCTCGGCGTGGATCGGCAACAATGACGTTCTTTCCGCAGCGCTCTCGGGCCTGCTCACGCCGACCACCGGAATCTCAAACGGTGTGACATCAGTAGCCTCGTTCCAGACGAGCTACGGCGCGATGGTGACCGGCCTCAAGGCGATTCCAACGCTCAAGGGTGCGGTATTGATCGGCGTGCTCAACGTCACCGCTGACCCGGCACTATTCCCGGTAGCGGCGCTGCAGAATCCGGCCTTCAAGGCTGGCTTCGATCAGTTCGCCGGCGGAACGACGACGATTCTTCCCAATTGTCTCACTTCGCCCGGCAACCAGGCACTCATCTCTGTCTCGATACTGGGACAGATGAACTCGGGCGCACATCCACGCGTGGTGGGCTGTGCCAAGAACTCGGTCCCCGGAACTTTGGTCGGCGACATCTTCGTCCTGGATGCGACCGAGCAGGCGTCGCTCGCCACCACTGTCGCGGCGTATAACACGTACATCGCAGCGCAGGCTGCGGCGAACGGCTGGGCGTACTACGATCCCAACCCGCTTCTCGTGTCGCTCAAGGCGAGCGGTTGCGTGAGCACGGTGCCGAACCTCGCCAACGCTACCGCTCCTTTCGGCGCATGCATCTCGCTCGATGGTATCCACCCGACGCTCGTAGCTCACAAGCAGGTCGCGGCCGGCATCATCGCTGCGATCAACGCGAAGTACAGCACCAGTATCGCTGCTCCGCAATAACGAGAGTTAGTTCCACGAAAAGAGCCCCGGCGGTGATTCGCCGGGGCTCTTTTTTGTTCGTGCATTCAGCACATGCAATCGGCGCGCCTACTCCATTTCGATCAGTATCGTTCCCTTCTCCACCGCGGTCCCTACGGTGACACGCACCGACTTCACCACTGCGGGCGCCGAGGCGCGCAGTTCGTTTTCCATTTTCATCGCCTCCATGACCAGGACACCCTGGCCTGCAGCGACTGTGTCGCCCACCGCGACATTGATGCGGACGACGAGGCCCGGCATGGGCGCGATCACCGGCGCAGGGCCGGCCGGCGGCGCCGAGCGCGCGGCGAGTTCCTGAATCGCACGGGCACGCTCGCCCAGAGCTTCGACCTGGTAGCGATGACCATCCACGTCGAGTGTGTAGCGGCCTTTGGAGCCGCGCGCGTGCACGACTATTTTCACGACCCTGTCGCCGATGCGGAGCGTTCGCACCGGAACAC
>JALYYT010000334.1 GCA_030946285.1 Gemmatimonadota bacterium | reverse complement strand
CCCGCGTTCCGCTCGCCCTCCTCGAGGCATCGTGGCTTGGCGGAAACCGGATCCTCATGCTCGAGCCCCGCCGGCTTGCCACACGCGCTGCGGCCCGACGCATGTCCGATACGCTCGGCGAATCCGTCGGCACCACCGTCGGCTATCGCGTGCGCGGCGAGACGCGGGTCGGTCACTCCACGCGCATTGAAGTCATTACCGAAGGGGTGTTGACGCGCATGCTGCTGGACGATCCGGCACTCGACAGCGTTGGTGCCGTCCTGTTCGACGAATTTCACGAGCGAAGCCTGAACGCGGATTTCGGGCTCGCGTTGGCACTCCAGGGTCAGTCGTTGCTGCGACCTGATCTGCGGATCCTTGTGATGTCAGCGACCCTCGACGGCAACGCCGTTGCTGCGCTGTTGGGCGCTGCGCCAATTGTCACGAGTGTCGGGCGCGTTCATCCGGTGGTGGTGCGATATCATCCCTGCCGTGCCGCCCTCAGGATCGAAGCGTGTGTCGCGCAAGTAGTGCGCATGGCGCTCGACAACGACGATGGCGGCGTGCTCGCATTCCTGCCCGGAGCAGGTGAAATCCGTCGCTGTCTTGCCCTCCTCGAGCGCGCTGACCTTGGCGGCAACGTGCGTCTGTTGCCGTTGTTCGGGGACCTCGCTGTCGAGCGCCAGGATGCGGCGATTGCGCCCGCTCCGCCTGGCGTTCGCAAGGTCGTACTGGCGACATCGATTGCCGAGACCAGCCTCACGATCGACGGCATTCGTGTGGTGGTGGACAGTGGTGTGGCGCGCGTGTCGAAGTTCTCGCCTCGCACCGGCATGGCGCGACTGGAGACCATCCGCGCGTCACGCTCCTCAGTCGACCAGCGCTCGGGCCGGGCTGGACGCACCGCGGCCGGGGTGAGCTATCGACTGTGGTCCGAGTACGAACAGTCACACCTTCCTGATCGAGGCCGCGCCGAGATTCTCGATGCGGATCTTGCGCCGCTCGCACTCGATCTGGCGGCGACTGGTATCCGCGATCCCGCCGATCTCCGCTGGCTGGACGCGCCACCGGTGCCAGCGCTCGCCCATGCGCGTACGCTGCTGCAGCAACTCGATGCCCTCGATGGTGAATTTCAGATCACGCCCCATGGCCGTGCGATGGCGCGACTTGGCCTTCATCCGCGGCTCTCCCATATGGTCCTCGTCGCGCAGGAACGCGGCATGGGAGCGACGGCGTGCATCGTCGCCGCGCTACTGGAGGAACGGGATATCCTCTCGCGCGAAGCCGCGACGCGCGATCGCGACCTTCGTACGCGCGTAGCCATTGTCATGGAGCGGTCGGTCGCATCCGAGGTCGATCGTGATGCGCTGCGACGCGTTCGCGATCAGAGTCGTGCGTTGCGTCAGGTGAATGGGATCGGACGTGATGACCAGGCGGACCCCGCGTTCACGGGAGCGGACCTCGCCCTCGCGTACCCGGAGCGAGTGGCGCAACGGCGGGCAGGCAGCGTCGACCGATATCTCATGCGCAATGGCATGGGAGTGCTGCTCGAGGATGCTGGTTCTCTCGGCGGTGCGGACTATCTCGTGGCCGCGGATCTGGACGGTCGCGTACCGTACGCGCGCGTGTATCTGGCGACCGCGGTCGATCGAGGCGACGTGGAATCCCTCTTTCTACGGGATGTGGTTGTCAGCGATGACGTCGTGTGGGATGCAGACACCGGTACCGTGACCGCTGTTCGCCGGGAGCGGCTGGGAGCAATCGTCCTGCGTGAGGCCGTCGTTTCGGATCCCGATGCCGAGCAGGTCATGGATGTGGTCACGATGGCCATTGTGCATGGCGATGGCGTGGGACTGCCGTGGTCGCGCGACGCGCGAGACTTCGTCGAACGAGTGGCGTTCCTGCGTAGCCACGGTCACCTCTTGCCTGACATGAGTGAGTCCGTCTTGCTCCACTCTGCACAGGTGTGGTTGCGTCCGCACCTGCTCGGCGTGCGACGCCGGTCGCAGGTGGATCGCGTGGATCTACTCGCTCTCCTGGAGCAGATGTTGACGTGGGATCAGCGGCGCGATCTCGATGCGCTCGCACCATCGCACGTCACCGTTCCCACGGGCAGCCGTATTCGCGTGGATTACAGCGATGCCGCGTCACCTACGATCGCGGTGCGGCTTCAGGAGTTGTTCGGCCTGGCCGACACACCGCGCATCGGGCCTGTGGCGATCACGTTGCAGTTGCTCTCTCCTGCCAATCGCCCGGTGCAAGTGACACGGGATCTCGCCGGATTCTGGCGCTCGTCGTATTTCGACGTCCGCAAGGATCTCCGTGGACGCTACCCCAAGCATGAATGGCCGGACGACCCGCTTCGGGCAGCGCCCACTCGCCGGGCGAAGCCGCGGACTTGATGGCAGTTCTTTCGTTCTCCGGTTCAGAAGCTGATGCCGCAGTGATGGGGGT
>JALYYT010000313.1 GCA_030946285.1 Gemmatimonadota bacterium | reverse complement strand
GGACTCAGGCACCCGTTGCGCGCGAGTGCGCACGTGCCAGGTGTCGGCGCTGAGCGTCGTCCAGCGTAACTCCGCGCCGCCGCATGACCCGCGCGGCGACGTCGAGGAACTTGTCAGCCTTGAACTGCGAGTACGGCTCGTGCTCACCCCACGCGAACGGGATGACAAACTTCGGATGCGTCGCCGGGCCGTACACGTTCGCGCCGGCGCCGAGAACAGTACCGGTGGTGAGCATCGTGCCGATCCCGGTTTTTACGTGGTCCCCGAACATCGTGCCCAGAAACTGCTGGTTCGTGTCGACGATTCCATTCGGCGTCCAGATCTGCACCGTCCCGTACGTGTTCTTGAGATTGCTGGTCGTGGTGCCGGCGCCGAGGTTGACCCACCGGCCGAGATACGAATGGCCGACAAACCCCGTATGGCCCTTGTTGCTGTGCCCCAGGACGATCGAGGAACTTATCTCTCCCCGGATCTTGCACTTCTCGCCGATCGAGCAATTTGCCACGCGATCTCCGACGATGATGCTTCCGGCTCCCACAAAGCATGGGCCGACGATTCGCGTGAATGCCGAGATCGTCGCGCTGCTGCTCACGAAGATGGGACCAGCCTCCGCGTCGAACACCACGTAAGGCTCGATGTTCGCGCCACGCTCCACGATCACCGGATGTTGACCCAGCGACACGCCTGGATCGCTCATCGCGTTTGCAACTATCGCGAGCGTAGCGATGTCTTCGGTAATCTGCGGCGAAAGCGTTGCGATCAGATCCCACGGCGCCTTGATCCAGCGGCCGTCAATCGGCGTCGGCGCGGCCGCGAGTTCTTCGAGCGGGAACGCTCCGTCCCGCAGATCGGACAACGCCATAGGCCGCGCCAGGCGCACCGCGCAGACTGAGTCATCGCAGATCCAGGCCGACTCGTCAGCATGCAGCCGCGTTGCGAGCGCGATGATGAATCGGGAGTTGGCGACGATGGCGCCCGCTGGAATCGTTTCGCCGGCCGCATGCGCGCGCGGGGCGCCAGCTTCGGAAAAGTCGGCAAGGTGCGGCGCGCCGATGAACGACGTCGCCGCGCTCCCCGCCGCCGCGGACCAACGCGCGCGAATGATCTCCACCCCGGCGCGTAGCTCGGAAACCGGTCGCGTCAGCGCGAACGGCTCGAAACTCCGGGCAACGACATCGTCGTAAAGATGCAGCGAAGTCATGCGAGCGACTGCAACTCGGCTGGAAGTGATTCGATGAGGTTCTTGAGATCCGCAGACCGATCGCGTGTCGTGACGAGCGTCAGTCCCGGGCGCGTCACGACAACGAGATCCGAAACTCCGAACAGGACCACGGTGTTTCCCTCCGCGTGCACGACATTGTTCGATGCGTCCGCGACCACGGCTTCACCGCTGATGACATTGCCGGACTCGTCCGCCTTCCGCACACGATGCAGCGAAGCCCAGGTACCTACGTCGTCCCAGCCGAAATCACCCGGCACGACGTACACATGGTCGCTGCGTTCGAGTACGCCGACATCGACCGACACAGACTGCACCGCACCGAAGAACCGCGCGACGGCGTCAGGCTTGCCATCGATTTCGTTCAATGCGGATGCGACTTCCGGCGTGTGTGCCCGGATTGCATCGAGAAAATCGCCTACCCGCCAGACGAAGATTCCGGAATTCCAGAGACAGGAGCCTGCGCAGAGCTCGATTGCTCGCTCCCGCGTAGGCTTCTCGATGAAGCGTCGCACACGTTTCGCGGGAGATCCTTTGACCGCTTCGCCCGGCTCGATGTATCCGAATCCCGGATCGGGGCGCGTCGGAACGATGCCGACGGTGACGAGTCCGTGCTGCTCCTTCGCGACGGCGACCGCTTGCATCAGTGTCGCGCGAAATTCCGGCTCGTCAGCGATGGCCCAGTCCGCATGAACGCAGATCATCACGGTGTCGCGGCCCGAACGGCGCTCGATTTCCGCCGCGGCGAACGCCAGCGCAGCGGCAGTGCCGGCCGGCCGCGGTTCCGGTATGATATTCCTGTTCGACAGCTCGGGGATCGCCGCGGCTATCGGCTCCGCGAGTGAGGCGTTCGTAAGCACCAGCGTTCGTTCGGCGGGCACAAGTTCGGTGAGCCTGTGAAGCGTCGCTGCAAGCAACGGACGCTCGTCAACCAGCGGCAGAAGCTGTTTCGGACGGGAAGGCGTACTCAGCGGCCAGAAGCGTGAGCCAACACCGCCAGCCAGCACAACGGCCCACGGTTCGGGTCCGCTCACTCCGCATCTCCCGCATCTACTCCGGTCAGACGCACAACGAGAGCGTACAGCTTCTTCGGACTGAACGGCTTCGTGACGAATGCGTTTGCACCGGTGTCGATCGCCGCGCGCTCCTGTTCGTCCTGGCCCGCGGCGGTCAGTATGATCGCCGGCGTGTCCCGTCCGAGATCCCGGCGCAGCTGCCGCAACACGTCAAGCCCGGTCATCTCGGGCATCATCAGATCGAGGAGCACGAGATCGAATCTGGCGTCCTTTGCCGACAACGCGTCGCTGGCCTCGCGTCCGTCGAACGCGAGCGTGACGTCGAAGGGTCCAGCCTCGAGCTTCATTTTTATTATCCGGCCGATATGCGGTTCGTCGTCCGCGACGAGCACCCGCTTCCGGACTTCGTGAGGAGCTGCCAATGTCCTTCCCTTGGTCAAACGAGTGCCGCCATAGCCGACCGATGTCGCCTAAGGTCATACAGAAGCCCCGAAAGTTCCACGTCGGCGCTTGCCGAAACGTACAGGAGAACCTGATCGGAAAGGCCCATGAAGGCTCCGTACCCGTGATCGAACTCGAGAATTCCCATCGAAGCCCGTCCGCTGCCAGCCGCTCCCCCCAACTGGGTCACTGCCATCGACACCGCCGGCACCCTGGCAGCGATCGCCTCGGCGTGGCCCTTGGCCGAATCGTGGGTCTCGATGAGGAGGCCGTCGGCCCCGAGAATGACCACCGACTCGACGCCGGGACGGTTCTGGATCGCTTCTGTGAGCTCGCGTAGTGTCGGCATGCGTTGAAAAGTACCGTCCCGGGGGCTATTCTACGAGGCTACACCGCGCGGAAGAATCGGCTGCGGTGGTACTCTCATTTTCCAACCGCTCCGCTCAGCGCATGCATTTACGCTTTCCCGCCGCGGCGGTCGCGGCCATTGCCGGCCTCGCGCTCGCTTCAGGCTGCAAGGATACGAATCTTCTCACCGCGTCCCTGCCGGTGGCGACGGACACGCTGGTCGCGTACGCGCTGACGGGAACGGCCTCGAGCCTGCCCAGTGCTCTCGCGGTCACCCTCCGATCGACAGTTCGCGTGGACGGCACGGGCAACTTCGATGTTGGCTTCGACTTCGACAACTCCGGTCGTCTTGTCGTGAGCCCCGTCCGGGTGCTGGTGAACCAGCTTTCCGGCGCGCCGCAGGTTGGTATCCAGACAATGTTCACAACGCCGTTCGACAGCATCAAGTCCGCTCCGGGCGGTTACTACCGTCCTGATACCGCGATCGTCGTCACACCCGGTCATCCGTTCGTGTTGCTCGTCAACCGCACCACTCCCAGCAGTGTGTGCATCTACGATCCCACGCCGCGCATCTACTCGAAGGTGGTCATAGACAGCACGACTCCGAACACGACGCGCGCTATTTACATGCGTGTAACGACCAATCCGAACTGCGGCTTCCGGTCGTTGGTGCCGGGTCTTCCGACCAGCTGAGCTCGTGCACGATCTACACGCATTTCGTACCGAGCCTGAGGCGATACGTAACGGACTGACCCGCCGCAACATGCTCGCGACTGCAGGTGCCCTGGTCGATCACGTTGTGACGCTCGACGGTGAGCGGCGCGCAATCATCCAGCGCGTCGAAGAGATCAAGGCACGGCGAAACGCGGTCACGCAGGAAGTCGCGAAGCTCAAGCGGTCGGGCGGCGATGCGGACACGCTGGTTTCCGAAGGCCGCGCTCTCGGCGACGAGATCGATGCGCTTCAGATGCATCTCGACTCCACCGAGGAGGAACTGAACGGTGTCGTCCTCCAGATTCCGAACGTCCCGCTTCCGGAAGTGCCTGCAGGTGGCGAGGAACACAACTCCCTGATCCGCGAGTGGGGCACGCCTCGCGCCGCCGAGAGTGTTGCGCCTCACTGGGACATAGGAGCGAAACTGGGACTGTTCGATCTCGAGCGCGGCGCCAAGATCAGTGGCTCGGGATTCATAGTTTATCGCGGCGACGGCGCGCGGCTAGTGCGTGCGCTCATGAACCTCATGCTGGACACTCACACGCGTCAGCACGGGTACCAGGAGACGTGGGTCCCGGCCGTGGTGAATGCGGAATCGATGCTCGGCACCGCGCAGTTTCCGAAGTTCGAGGACGAGCAGTATGGGTTGCGGGATGAGGAACTGTTTCTTATCCCGACCGCGGAAGTTCCGCTGACGAATCTTTATCGTGACGAGATCATTCCGGAGCAGGACCTTCCACGAAGCTTTACTGCCTACTCGCCCTGCTTTCGACGCGAGGCGGGGGCACACGGCAAGGATACGCGCGGACTGCTACGCGTGCACCAGTTCGACAAGGTCGAGCTCGTGCGTTACTCGCACCCCGACCGCTCGACGGAAGAGCACGAGCTGATAACCAGACACGCCGAGAAGATACTGCAGCTGCTGGAGCTGCCGTACCGCGTGCTTCTGCTCGCGGCTGGAGACACCGGCTTTGCGAGTGCGAAGACATACGATCTCGAGGCGTTCGCGCCCGGAGTCGGCAAGTGGCTCGAAGTTTCGTCGTCCAGTAACTTCACCGATTTCCAGGGTCGTCGCGCGAACATCCGCTTTCGCCCCGCCGCGGGCGGAAAGCCGCGCTTCGTGCATACGCTCAACGCTTCGGGACTGGCATTCCCCCGCATCATCGCGGCAATTCTCGAGCAGCACCAGAACGCGGACGGAACTGTTCGTGTGCCCTCGGCGCTCGAACCGTACTTCGGCGCTTCGGTGATCAAGTAGAGCGTGCGCCGCACCGCGCCGCTCTGGGCTGTCGTGTTCGGCGTCGCGGCGCTGCTCACATGGTACGTCTTCTACATGCGCAGCGTCGTCACCGATCTGCGTGTCGAAGCCTCCCGCGTTGGAAAGATGTACGCGCGCGTGTACGACGCACTTAACGATCCCAACCCGGACGCGGCGACGACCGCGCTGCAGGACCTGTCGGAACTGATGCGCGAGTCGGGGGTGCCGATCATCGTTACGGATTCGCGAGGCGTAGTTACGGCCTCGGCGAACCTGCCGAAGGAGATCGAGGGCAATAGTGCCATGACCGTGAAGTACGCTCGCCAGCTCGCATCGGAGAACAGGCCGGTCGTGGAGCCGGGAATCGGCACGGTTTACTTCGGTAATACGCGGCTCGTGGAAGGATTGCGGATAGTTCCGGCGCTACAGGCACTTCTTATCGCGATGTTCATTGGCGCCGGTATCTACGCGCTTCGAACGAGGGGGCGAGCGGACCGAGAGCAAGTCTGGGCCGGAATGGCGCGCGAGTCCGCGCACCAGCTTGGCACCCCGCTATCGAGCATGAGTGGATGGATAGAGCTGCTCCGGGACCATGACACCAGCGATCCGGTCCTGACGCACGCACTCGCGCATATGGATGGCGATCTGGATCGCTTGCGACGCGTCGCGTTCCGCTTCGAGCGAATCGGGCGTCCTCCACGTCGCGAGAGGGTGGATGTCGGGGAGATCGTGGATGGTGTGGCCACGTATTTCAGGGCTCGAGTGCCGACGCTCGCGAAGGCCGTCACCATCCGCTCCGTTCGTCGTGGGGACTCGCTCATCGTCGCGGGCGACCCGGTGCTCCTGGAGTGGGCGATCGAATCGCTCGCGAAGAACGCGATAGACGCACTGGCCGGACGGGGTGGGCGCGTCACCCTTTCCGCGCAGGAGCTTCCTGAAGGTCGCGTGCGGATACGTGTGAAGGACAACGGGCCAGGCGTGCCGCGCGAGTTGCGCAAGCGGATATTCGACGCGGGCTTCTCGACGAAGGAGAAGGGCTGGGGTATCGGCCTGTCTCTTGCGCGACGAATAATCACTGAAGGACATGACGGCCGCCTCGTGCTGCAATCCGGCACGCGCGGCGCGACGTTCGACATAATACTTGGCCATGAATCAGCTACTTGATACGGAGCCACTCGCCGGACTGAACGAAGCCCAGCGTGAAGCCGTGCTTCATTTTGAAGGCCCCATGCTCGTGCTCGCCGGAGCAGGTTCGGGGAAGACGCGCGTACTCACCACGCGCATTGCTCGTCTGGTCGAGCACCATGGGGTCGATCCTGCGCGCATTCTCTCGGTCACCTTCACCAACAAGGCCGCTGGCGAGATGCGCGAGCGAATTGCGCGGCTTCTGGGGAGCGAGCCGAAGGGAATGTGGTGTGGCACATTCCACGCGATCGGCGCGCGGCTTCTTCGCGCCCACGCGGCTGCTGTCGGGCGTTCGTCGAACTTCACCATCTACGACGAGGACGACAACGTCGCTGTGATCAAGCGCGTGATGGAGGCGTCCGGAATCTCGACGAAGGCATGGTCCGCGAAGGCAATTGCATCGCTCATCGGCGACGCCAAGAACGCGCTTGTAACTCCCACGGAGTATGCATCGCTGGCGCTCGATCCGGTGTCGCGCAACGCGTCGCTTGTGTACAGGAATCTGGACCAGGCGCTGCGCAACGCCAATGCCGTTACCTTTGACGACCTGCTGACATTGCCCGTCGAACTGCTGTCGCAGGATGCTGCGCTGCGAAAGCGACTGAGTGAACGCTTCCAGTTCATACTGGTTGACGAGTATCAGGATACCAATCGAGCGCAGTACCAGTTCATAAAACTGCTCGCCGGCGAGCACTCGAACGTGGTGGTGGTGGGAGACGACGATCAGTCGATCTATGGCTGGCGTGGAGCCGATATCCGGAACATCCTCGATTTCGAACGCGAGTTTCCGGATGCGCACGTCGTTCGCCTCGAGGAGAACTATCGCTCGACTCCGAACATTCTCGAGGTCGCGAATGCCGCGATCAGTGGCAACGTCGGGCGGAAGGGCAAGACCCTGCGCGCGACGCGTCCCGCGGGCGAGCGTGCGGCGGTCGTCGCTACGCTCGATGATCGCGACGAGGCGGACTGGGTGGTGGAGGAAATAATGGCGCGCATGTCTTCCGAGAACACAAGCGCCCGCGATTTCGCGGTTCTGTATCGCACGAACTCGCAGAGCCGCACCCTGGAAGATTCGCTCCGAAAGCACGCGCTTCCGTACAGGCTCGTCGGCGCGGTCCGATTCTACGACCGGCGTGAAATCCGCGACCTCATGGCCTACCTCAAGCTCATTGCCAATCCTTCCGACAACGAGGCCTTTCGGCGAGCGGTCGCAGTCCCGAAGCGCGGACTTGGTGATACGACGATCGAGACCCTTGCCGGTGCCGCGCAGGGCGCAGGTGTGTCGATGCTCGAAGCCGCAGCAAGGCCTGAGCTCGTTACGACCGTGCGCGCGGCCGCCCGTGCTGGACTCGGGGCCTTTGCAGATCTCATCGCGAAGTTCAGCGTGCTGGCCCGCACTTCCAGTGTGGACGAACTCCTGCGCGATCTGGTGGACACCCTTCGTTTCGGCGACTACCTGCGTGCCGACAGTCCCGAGCAGGCAAAGGACCGTATCGAGAATGTGAGCGCACTCATTGACGGCGCAGCCGAGACGGTTGTGGACGACGGCGGCGAGGTCGGGCTCACCCCGCTCGATCACTTCCTCCAGAGAGCGATGCTGGTCGCCGGCACGGACCAGCTCGATCCTTCCGCCGAAGCTGTTACCCTGATGACCATGCATAACGCGAAGGGTCTCGAGTATCCCGTGGTATTCATCACAGGCATGGAGGACGGGCTGTTCCCGACTTCGCAGTCCTTCGACGATCCGGCGAAAATGGAAGAGGAGCGGCGTCTATTCTACGTTGGTATCACGCGCGCGGAGGAGAAGCTGTACATGACTCATTCCGAGAGCCGTCGGCGCAATGGTGAGATCGTCGGCGCGATCCCGTCGCGTTTCCTCAAGGAAATTCCGGCGGGCATGCTCGAGGAGCGCGGCACACTTCGGGCGAAGACGAGCGGACGTCATGCATGGACCGATTCCGTAAGGCGCAAGACCCACATGGTTCCCGAGTGGCGTCAGGCCAAGCGTGACTGGGCGGCCGAGTCGCAGGATGAGCCCATCTACGTTCGCGGAGAGCGCGTGCGGCACGCCATTTTCGGCACTGGAACCATTGACGAGATCGGCGGCCTCGGGCGCGACGTGAAGGCCACGATCAGCTTCGACGACGAGAATGTAGGGCGGAAGACAATCAAGCTGGCGTATACGAAGCTCGAGAGGGAGTGACACGATGGCCGTGACCGAACTTGATGTACGGAGAATCGCCGAGCTTGCGCGACTGTCGCTCGCAGAGCCCGATCTGCCGGCAATTACCGCGCAGCTGAACAACATTCTTTCCCACATGGATGTGCTCGAGCAGGTTGACACTTCATCTGTGGAACCGGTTACCGGGATTGGGGCTGACGGTATGCCGCTTCGCGGCGACGCTGTGGCGCCATACCCGATGAACACCACGGCGCCGCTGCTCGCGCCCGAATCCCGCGACGGGTTCATTCTCGTTCCGCGTCTTGCGACACACGAGGAGCTCTAGTGAAGAACATCCTCGATATGGTGAAGGAGGGCGTGGCCCGCGCGACTGACCCGCGCTACGGGCGCGACGGGCTCAACATCGTCGTTGCAACGAACGCCGAAGGGTC
>JALYYT010000308.1 GCA_030946285.1 Gemmatimonadota bacterium | reverse complement strand
GGTGCGCCCGGTGCGGGGAGTACCACGACACGATCATGACCGATCTCGGCGATTCGCCAGGTGCTCGACCCCAGCTGGAACACGTCGCCAACACGCGACTCGTGCACGAATTCCTCGTCCAGCTCACCGAGCCTCGTTCGGTCCGCAAGGTTAACCGTGTAAAGGCCGCGATCAGGGATGGTGCCCCCTGATATCACAGCCGTCATCCTGCTTGCGCGCGATCCTGCAAGACGATTGGTCGCTCGATCGAACGAGATTCGCGCCTCAAGCTCAGCCGCGACTTCGGATGGATATTTCCCCGACAGCATCGCGACGACCTCGTCATACGCGGCGCGAGGCAGGGCGTGGTACGGATACGATCGCCTGATCATCGCATAGAGTTCGTCCACGTCCCAATCGTCCACCGACACCGCGGCGACGATGACCTGCGCCAACACATCGAGTGCGTTCTGCACGACTTCGGTCGGCTCAACTTCGCCCGCCCGCATCGCCGCGATTATCGCTGCCGTTTCCATCGCGTCGTCCCTGAACGTGGGCACGAATACGCCGCGGCTTGCGACTCCAAGCGCGTGTCCTGCGCGTCCGACACGCTGGAGCGCCGCCGAGACACGCTTGGGCGACTGCAGCTGGATCACGAGATCGACTGTCCCGATGTCGATTCCCAGTTCGAGGGAACTCGTGGTTATCAGCGCCCTCAGCTCGCCGGCCTTGAGTCTGTTCTCGAGCGACAGACGGCGCTCGCGCGCGATAGAGCCGTGGTACGGTTGCGCTATTTCCTCCTCGGCAAGCGTGTTTACACGCGCCGCAATTCGCTCCGCTTGCGCCCTGTTGTTGACGAAGACCAGCGTCGTGCGCGCAGTGCGCACTTCATCCAGTACGAGCTGCGCGACCGACGGCCACACGCTTCCATCTACCTTTGCGAGATCCGGGACCGGCGATCGCACGCAGAGCTGCAACTCCTTGGCGAGGCCGCAGTCCACTATCGTCACCTTGCGCCCGGTCCCGCCCAGGAACTTCGCGATTTCGTCGAGCGGACGCTGCGTCGCGGAGAGACCGATGCGCTGCGGGCCTTCCGAACGAGGCGTGAGCTCGACGAGACGCTCCATCGTCGTCGCCAGGTGCGCGCCGCGCTTGGTTCCTGCGACAGCATGGATCTCGTCCAGGATCACAGTGCGCGTCGTCGCGAACATTCCGCGACCACGCAGCGATGTGAGAAGGATGTTGAGCGATTCCGGAGTCGTGATGAGAATGTGGGGGGACTTCCGGATCATCTTCTGCCGCTGGCTTGCGGGGGTGTCGCCCGTACGAACTGCGACACGAATCTCGGGAAAGGCGAGACCTGCCGCCTCGAATCGACGGCGCAGTTCCGAGAGCGGCCGCTCGAGGTTGCGCTGTATGTCGTTGTTGAGCGCCTTGAGGGGCGAGACATAGAGCAGGTGCACACCGTTGGCGAGCGGCGCCTTCAATCCTTCCACGATCAGCGCGTTCAGCTCCCACAGAAAAGCAGCGAGCGTCTTTCCCGTACCGGTGGGAGCGAGGATCAGGCTGTGGTCCCCGCTCGCGATTACCGGCCAGCCCTGCACCTGCGGGGGGGATGGTTCACCGAGCGTTTCCGTGAACCATTCCCTGACTATCGGATGAAAGCCGGCTAACGGCCCTCTTACAGAACGCGCCACAACTTCTGCGCTCCCCACTCCAGCGCGCGCTCGTACGGCGACCGTTTCTCCCAGTCGGACAGAACGATCTCCTTCGAGTACTTGATGTCGTCCATGAACACCGAGTCCATCTGTGCTCCGAACTTCGCGTCGAGCACATCGAGATTCGCCTCATTGTTGAACGCCATCGAGCGGTTGTCGAAGTTCATCGAGCCGACAGATGACCACAGTCCATCGGCAACAATCGTCTTCGAGTGCATCATGGTCGGCAGGTACTCGTAGATCTTCACACCGCGCCGGAGCAACTCGTCGTAGTAGGCACGCCCGGCGAATACCGTGGTCTTCACGTCACTCCGGTCACCCGCCGTAATCACACGCACGTCCACGCCGCGCTTCGCCGCCTCGATCAGCATGTTGCGGAATTCCTCGTCGGGCACGAAGTAAGAGTTCGTGATGTACAGTGTCTTCTTCGCGCCGGTGATGGTGAGCGCGAGGAATCGTTCCGCCTGTGTACTGCCTACGGCCGGCACCGTGTGCATCAGCCCCGCGACCTTGTCACCTACCGGCTCGAAGATCTGCTGAGGGAAGAACTTGTCACCCGTGAGCAGCATTCCGGTCGCCTCCGCCCAACCAGACGCGAATGCCGCCTGCAGCGCGGCGACCGCCGGTCCCTCGAAGCGCACGTTCGAATCGCGCCACTCCTTTTCCTTGTGGCCGTCGCCCAGCCAGTAGTCGGCCAGACCGAAGCCGCCCGTGTATCCTATATGACCGTCGACGACAACGACGCGCACATGCGAGCGCGTCGCCGCGCGGTTGAGCGTATACCAGTTGATCTTTCGCAGCCACGCCACCTCACCGCCGGCCTGCTTGATTACCTGCTCGAAGTTCGTCTTGCGCAGCGGCCCCGATCCGAAAGCATCGAGCAGCACAAGTACTCGCACTCCAGCTCGCGCACGATCCGCGAGTATGTCGCGCATCTCGTCGGCCACCTTGCCCGGTTCCGAGTAGTACATCTGAACGGTGATCGTGTGCTTCGCTGACCGGAGATCCTTCCACAACGGCGGATAGCTGCCATCGCCGTTCAGCAGAAGCTCGACGTTGTTGCCTTCCGAGAAGTGCGTGTTGACGAACAGCTCCATCGTCCTCGCGAAGAGCGAGTCACCGACGCCCGCGGGCCTGTATTCGTCGCCCGGCGATATGACTGCCTTCACTGGCGTACCGTGTGTTATCGTCAACACGCCTATCAGCACCATCGCCAGCAGAACGAGGCCCGCGGCGATCTCGCCGGCGTACTTTAGAATCCCCATCAGGAGTGCAGCTCGCGGCTTGGATGTGGTTCCCGGAGGCTTCGTCTCCGGGCAAAATTGACCTCTCTTCCCTATTCACTTCTCGTTCCACACCGAATCCATCATTTCCCCGGCTGCCGGCATGGCCTATTCTATAGGTATGCATCTCGCAGTACCTGGCCGCCGCCCTACCACGAAAACCGTCACGCTCGACCGGTCACTCGAATCGCTCCCCCTGTTCAGGCTCAGCGATTCGGCGGATGACCAGGCGATCACCTACCTCCCCAGCGAAGGGACGAGGTGGCGCGTTCTTCCGGCCCCTGGTGACCGGCTTCCCGGGACCTTCGACCAGGACGTGTATGTCGAGATCATCCACCGCTTCGGCGAGGCCGGCTTTCCCCCGGACGGGGTGGTCCGGTTCACCCTTCACTCCTTCCTCCGGTCCATAGGTCGAAAGGTGGACGGCCGGACCTACGAACAGCTCCGCTCCGCCCTCACCAGACTGGAACGAACCCGCCTCGAATCTACCGGGGCGTATCAGACAGGTTCCGGTGTATCGATAAATGCTACGTTCACGTTGCTAAATTCCGTATCGATCGAGCGGAAACGAATAACGGACAGGGATCAGCTGGCCCTTTTTGCTGCCATCTCCGCCTCCGAGCCCGGGGAGGCCAGGGTTGTAGTCGCGCCCCAGATCCGGGCGAATATCGGGGCGGGAAATACCATCTCGCTCTCGCTGCAGCAGTATGGCAGTCTGTCCAACCCCGTGGCCCGCCGCCTGTACCGGCTTCTGGCCACCGCCCGGTCCAACGATTTCGTCACCTGGCGAATCTCACTGGAACGACTGGCTTCACAGTTGCCTCTCACCCAACGGTACCCTTCACACCTCCAGCGGGTACTCCAACCGGCTCACGAGATGCTCATCGCCGCCGGCCTCCTGAGAGACGCCGCCTTCCATCAGATAGACAGGGAATGGCAGGTGGACTACGTCCTCGCAACACGGAACACTCTGGCCCCGTAGCTTTACAACCACTATGCGTAAACTTCGCGTTTCCTATCTGGCCGCCTTTGGCGCCGTCATGCTTCCGCTCGTCGTTGGAGCGTTCGTATATCAACAGCACGAGAATGTCGCCAGCGCACAGCTGCTGGACGAGGTTCTCCGCATCACTTCCGCACGCTATGTGGACAGCGTGTCGTCCGACGACCTGTACGAGAAGGCGGCCAAGGGTCTCGTGAAGGAACTGAACGACCCCTACTCCGTGCTGTTCACGAAGAAGGAATTCGACCAGTTCAGTCAGCAGACGGGCGGCAAATACGGCGGAATCGGAATGGAGATCGCCCCGACAAACGGCTTCGTCACGGTGCAGCGCGTATTCCCGCATACTCCGGCGTCTGCCGGTGGAGTGATGGAAGGCGATCGCATCCTTCAGATCGACACCGCCAATGCACGCGGCTGGACCACGGCGCAGGTCTCCGATCGGCTCAAGGGAGACCCGGGCACGACCGTGACGGTCAAATTCGGACGCGCGGGTGTGAACGTGCCGATCCCGATGAAATTCACGCGCGCGATCGTGCACATTCCGGCGGTGCCGTACACGCTCGTCTTCGGCAACGTCGGCTACATCCCGCTGCAGCAGTTCAACGAGACGGCGACGCAGGAAGTGAACGACGCGGTAGCCACCGTGACGAAGCAGGGTGCGACGCGCCTGGTGTTCGACATGCGCGGTAACCCTGGCGGATTCCTGGATCAGGCGATCTCGACGAGCAATCTCTTCCTGAACGTCGGCCAGTCGATCCTGAGCGTCCGCGGGCGCACCGGAGAAGTGCAGGCTTACAGCGCGACGGACGCACCTGCGCAGCCGAAGATCCCCATGGTCGTGCTGGTTGACGGCCGCACCGCATCCGCGTCCGAGATCGTCGCCGGATCCCTGCAGGATCACGACCGGGCGCTCATCATGGGTACCACTTCCTTCGGGAAGGGCCTGGTGCAGAGCCTGTTCAAGCTGGACGGCGGCTACGCTCTCAAGATGACGACGGCCAAGTGGTACACGCCGAGCGGCCGGTCAATCCAGAAGGAGCGCAAGCTGCTTCCCGATGGAGAGTTCGTGGAAGTGATGCCGGACTCGCTCGAGACCGATTCGGCGCGGCGCGCACGTCCCAAATACAAGTCGGATGACGGTCGCATTGTGTATGGTGGTGGCGGCATCACGCCGGATATCATCGTCAAGCCGGATACGCTGAGCACTGCCGAGCAGGACCTGCTGAAGAGCCTCGCACCCAAGTCGCAGGTGTTCGCCCAGGAGCTGCAGGACTATGCCGGCGAGCTGAAGGGCAAGGTCGCCCCGAATTTCACGGTGACTCCGCAGATGCGCAGCACCTTCGTCGCAAGGCTGAAGGCGAAGGGGGTAACAGTTGACTCCGCGCTTCTCGCGAAAGGCGCTGGCACGGAGCTTGACCGTGTGCTGGGAGTGAGGATCACCTCGATGGCATTCGGTGACTCCGCTACGAAGCGCAAGTACCTCGGCGATGACAACCAACTCCAGCGAGCCATAGAGGCCTTGAAAGGTGTTCAGAACACGCAGGGTCTGTTCAGTCTCGCACAGAAAGCCCAAGGGGTCGCCTCGGTCCGGTAGGCTCACATGAGCCCGGACACCGAAGATCTGCCCATTGAGGCGGGCGCGCCGAAGCATCC
>JALYYT010000290.1 GCA_030946285.1 Gemmatimonadota bacterium | reverse complement strand
ATCTCGGGGCCAGAGGGGCAGCCCGGCGACGTCAGCGTCATGTCCACGGATACGACCGCGCCGTCAACGCGAATGCCGTAGACCAACCCCAGATCCATGATGTTCAATTGGAGATCCGGGTCCTTCACGCGCCGGAGGCCGAGCTTGACCTGGTCCTCGCTTACAACGCCGGGTCGTTCGCCGGCAGGAGCAGTCTCAGCTCGAGTGCCGGGATCCGGATTTGGACTTTGCGCTGGACTTTGCGCTGGACTTTGCGCTGCCGTGTTTGCCGGCTGCGTGAGCAGACGAGTGAGTGGCGGTGCTACGCTTGCTTGCAGCTCCGGATTTTCCCGATTTCGAAGCCGTTCCGGACTTTCCGGACTTTCCGGACTTTGCGGCTTTCCTGGCGCTGGTGCTACGCCTGAGCTCTGCGGCCCGAGCTGATGCTGCGCGGTGTCCATGTCTTGAAGCTAACGACTTCGCATGTCGAGCCCTTCCGTGACGGCGGGGCGCCTCGTGCCATCCAACCTCGCGGTCGGCGCGGAACGAAGCCGGCATCACGAGCGCGCCTTCATCCATGTCGGTGACGGAAAGCGACGCGGCGTCAGCGAGATCGGAGCGTACGTCAGCGATGACGCGGACCGGGTGCGGTGACCTGGAAGCGTACACCCTGTTCGTGAGCAGGATGACGAACATGTCGCGATCCGGGTCGATCCACATCGAAGTACCCGTGAAGCCGGTGTGGCCGAACGCGCGTTCCGAGAGATAGTTCCCCGAGCCGAAGGAGCCTGTCGGAGTGTCCCATCCCAGCGCGCGATGGCCAGCGGCGCGCGTGGTGAAGAGCTGGACCGTGGAATCGGCGATTATCCGAACACCGTCGTAGGTGCCGCCGTTGAGCATCATCTGAGCGAACACGGAAAGATCGGCTGCCGTCGAGAACAGTCCGGCGTGCCCCGCTACGCCACCCATCGCGAAGGCGTTCTCGTCGTTCACGTCGCCCTGCCAGGAACGATCTCCGCCTTCCCGGCCAGTCGGGGCGATCCGCGCGCGCAATGAATCTGCGGGGCGGAATTCCGTGCGATACATGCCGAGCGGGTGAAAAACGTAGTCGGCGAGAAATTCATCCAGCGGCTGCGCGGACACCGCTTCCACGACCATGCCAAGTACGTCGGCGCCGAGGTCGGAGTACTCGTAATACTGTCCGGGGTGGTAGGCGAGCGGAGTGGAGAGGACGAGCCGGCGCGCTTCGACCGGGTCGTGAGTGAGCTTGTATATCTCCCTTCCCGCTGGCAGACCTGACCGATGCGTGAGCAACTGGCGAATGGTCACCAGGTCCTTCTCCCCGCCCGAGAATTCGGGCAGGTAGCGTGAAACAGGGGCGTCGAGCGAGATTCGTCCCTGGTCGAACAGCACCATGACCGCGGTCGTTGTTCCCACGACCTTTGTCAGGGAGGCCAGATCATAAATGGTAGAAGCCGGTTCCACGCCGGGGCTGGACTGGTCCCAGGAAGTGCGACCGAAGCCGCGCTGGAGGACAGCTTTGCCCTTGCGCCCCACGATTACTGCGGCACCCGGGTATCCGCCCGCTGCAATCCCGCGCTCCACGACCCGGTTGACCGCTTCGAGGCGATCCTGCGACATGCCGACCGACGCCGCTGAGGCGATCGGGAGGCCCGTGACCGGCCTGGGCTCGGCGGGAACAGCCGGGCGAGAGGGCGGGGTGGGGCCGGAAACTGCCGCGAGGGCAAAAAGGAGTGGAGCCAGCATCAGAACACTGCGACTTGAGGACTTGCGATCGAAAGGACAACGCCGGGAAGCCCAATCTGTCATATTTGACGATTCCGGCAACCCTTGAGATACAACCTGAGTCAAACAAACGCACACACTGGATGACGACGCACCAGACACTCGTCCAGAGGGCGATGCAGGGCGATGAACGTGCCACGCATCAGTTGTGGATGGAGAATGCCCCGCACATAGATGCCGTGGTCCTGCGAATTTGCGGGGACCGCGACCTCGCGGCCGACGTTGCCCAGGAAGTGTGGATACAGATTTTTCGCGCTCTTCCAAGCTATCGTGGGGACTCGCAGTTCGGGACGTGGGCACACAGGATCGCGGTGAACCGTACGCTGAACGCGTTGCGCAAGGTTCGACGGATCGCGAAGGTCGAGGTTGATGTGGAAGAGGACACAGCGACGACACTGGACAATCCGGAGTCGGATACGGAAAGAGGAATGCTGGCACAGACGATCGACCAGGCCGTGAAGCGGTTGTCGCCCGGCGCACGTACGGTGTTCGTCTTGCATGACGTGGAAGGCTACACGCACGAGGAAATTGCGCGTGAGCTGGGTATAACCACCGGTGGTTCGAAGTCGCAGTTGTTCAAGGCACGCGCGAAGCTTCGCCGGCTACTCGCGCATCTTGCCGAAGAATTCTCCGCTGGCGTTGGTCAAGAGCATGGCACTCCCGTCTAAGGAACTTTCAGAGCAGGCACTCGACGCGCTCGTCACGCGCGAGCGGACGCGCGTTGTCGCGCCGCTCACCGATTGGCGCAGTCTGTCCATGTCGCTCCGGCAGGAGGGACTGCTCCATGACACCGGTGCGCGAGCTGAGCCCGCTCCGGCATTTGTTCCCCCGCGCGAAGGCTCAGGCTGGATGCGCACGACGGGACGATGGACGATGCGCATCGCAGCGGGAGCAGTACTCGTCGGGGCCGGAGTAATTGCGGGTCGCGGCATGACGATCGGGCAGGACCTGGTGAACTCGATTCACCTCGCCATGTCCGACAGTACCAGCGGTGGAACAACACTCCGTGTGGCGAACACACCGTTCCAGTCGAGCGGGGATGCCAGAAAGACGATGCTGCGGGCGCAGACCGACTACGAGCGCGCATCGGCCTTTCTCGCAGCGACGGACAGCAGTCCGAGAATCATCGGCGATCCGGAGACCTATCGCGACAGGCTCACGGGACTGGATGATCTTACAAATGCATCGCTTGCCGCACTGAAGGAATCTCCGCAGGACGCCATGCTCAACTCTTTCTATCTATCCGCCTCCGCGGCGCGCGAGGCCACGCTGCAGCGGCTCGCCCACTCACTGCCTGCAGACGAGCGCATGGTGAGGTTCTGAGTGATGATTGAAGTTGCAACCACGAGCGGACGCCCGGTGTCAAAGTGCGTATGAAGCGGATCAAGGAGGCGGGCGCGGTCATCATGCGCTGTTGGACGTACGCCGCGTGCTTTATGGCAGCGGCCACGGTGCTGGCCCCGATGCATTCGGCGGTGTCGCAAGCCACGGCCACGCGCACACCGGTGAAGACTCCCGTGCAGACCACGGTACACACTACTTCGCGTCCCGCGGGTGCACCGACGGGCTGGGTTGGTATCTCGGTGATTCAGAAAGGTCAGGGAAATTCCGGAGCAGCGACTCTGGAATATCCGGTCGTGGCCTCGGTGGAACCGGGCTCGCCCGCGCAGTCCGCAGGTCTCGTAGCAGGTGATACGATCATCTCGTACAATTCGGTTGACGCCAATACCGATCCCGCGGCCGTCGAACGATTCCTCAAGCCAGGTAAGGAACTGGTTGTGAAGATTCGCCGCAACGGTGTGCGGAATCTTCGCCTCACCGTCGCTCGTCGCTCGTCGCAGAACGCTTTCCGGTCGGGCGTGACGGTGAGCAGCGATGAAAGCGTTGCACTGCCGCTGGTGACGCCGATGTCCGGCGGACCCGTCGCATACGCGGCCGCTGTAGCTCCCGGACGCGAGGCCCCGTTCGCCGGCGCTTACTTCGCGCAGATCAATGCGGGACTCGCGCGAGCACTCTCGGTGAAGGACGCCGGGGTTCTCGTGGTCGACGTAGGACCCGGATCGGCCGCGATGCGCGCCGGTCTGCAGGCGGGTGACGTCATAACACGGGCGGATTCGCTCGCAGTGGTGAGTCCGCTCGAAATCGCGACGGCGATGCGCTTCGCGACAGGTCGAAGTGTGACACTCGAGGTGTTGCGCCAGGGCAAGCCGCACAGGATGTCAGTGAGCTGGTAGCGCTACAGCGTTCTTTCCTCCGGCAGCAGAGATTGGTGAATCGAAACCGCTGCGACCGCGCCGATTCCGGCGGCGGCTATCGCCATCTGCGGACCGTGGATTATGTCACCTGCGGCGAACACGTTGCGGACCGATGTGTGAAAATGCAGGTCGGTCACCACGCGCCCGATTTCGTCGCGATCGCAACCGAGCTGCGCGCCGAGATCGTCTGAAGGCTCCTGTCCGATCGCGAAGAAGATCTGGTCACAGTCGAGACACATGCCACCTTCCATCTCGAGCGACCGCGCTTCGTCACCTGACGATACGATTCGCTGTATTTTCGCCTCGATGATCGGAATGTTCAGTGCGTCGAGTTTCCGCATCAATACAGCGTTCATGCCGGCGGCAACACCGTTCGTGCAGATGACGATCTCGCGCGTCCAGGTAGTCAGTGCCAGCGCGAGCCCCGCCGCCTTTCGTCCGCTGCCGATGACGCACGTTTTCTTTCCTCTCGCCTCGTATCCGTCGCAGTCCGGACAGACGTGCGCTGTCGCGCCGTAGCAGCTGCCGAGTCCGGGTATATCGGGCCAGACGTCGTGCACTCCGATCGCGAGGAG
>JALYYT010000284.1 GCA_030946285.1 Gemmatimonadota bacterium | reverse complement strand
AGGATCGCGTGCTCGAATTCCTCGCGGTGCGCCAGCTTCGCGCGCAGCAGCTCGCGGAAGAGGTCAAGCAAACGGGAGCAATTCCCGCAGAGAAACTGAAGGCCGAGAAGGACGAAGCTACCGCCGCTCTCGGCGAGGATCAGGAGCTCCTACCGATAACCGACGAGAAGGAAGTGAAGTCGCGCGCAATGGCGAAAGGACCGATCCTGCTCTTTGTGGGCCCGCCAGGCGTCGGCAAGACTTCCATTGCCAAATCCATCGCGCATTCGCTTGGCCGCGAATACGTTCGCATCGCCCTCGGTGGCGCACGCGATGAAGCGGATATTCGCGGACACCGTCGCACATACGTCGGTGCAATGCCCGGCCGCATCCTTCAAGGCATGAAGCAGGCAGGCACGCGCAATCCCGTCTTCCTGCTGGACGAGGTGGACAAGCTGGGTGTGTCCTACCAGGGCGACCCGTCCTCGGCGCTCCTCGAGGTTCTCGATCCTGCACAGAACGACTCGTTCACCGATCACTATCTCAACATCCCGTTCGATCTGAGCGAGGTGCTGTTCATCGCGACCGCGAACTTCATACAGAACATTCCAGGCCCGCTGCTGGATCGTATGGAAGTCGTGGACTTTGCGGGTTACACGGAGCGAGAGAAGGCCGAAATTGCCAAGAAGTACCTGCTGCCGAAGCAGCTCGAGGAGAGCGGCCTCAGCGACAAGGGAATCGAGTTCACCGACGACGCAGTGATGTCGGTGGTGTCCAACTACACTCGCGAGGCGGGAGTTCGCCAGCTCGAGCGTCAGATCGGTGCAGTCGCGCGCAAGCTCGCACGGCGTATCGCGACGGGTGAGGAAGTTCCGAGCAAGGTGGACGCGGATGAGGTGCGCACGCTGCTCGGCAGACCCAAGGTGCATCCGGAGCACATTCAGGCGCAGAACGAAGTTGGTGTCGCGACCGGGATGTACTACACGCCGATGGGCGGCGACATAATGTTCGTCGAAGCGTCAATTCGTCGCTTCTTCGGTAACCGGTCCAACGAATCGCTGGAGACGCCGGGCCCTGGTGGCGCCGTATCTCTCATACTCACCGGACAGCTCGGTGACGTGATGAAGGAATCGGCGCGCGCTGCGTTCACGTACGCAACGAACAACGCGGCCAGACTGGGAATTCCGAAGGACAGACTCGGTTCCATCGAGGCACACATCCATGTGCCTGCCGGTGCGATTCCAAAGGATGGTCCGAGCGCCGGTCTTGCAATCGCTACCGCGCTAGTCTCGGAAATGAGCGATCGGCCGGTCCGTCGCGATGTTGCGATGACCGGTGAGATAACTCTTCGCGGGCGCGCGCTGCCGATTGGCGGTCTGAAGGAGAAGGTGCTGGGCGCACACCGTGCCGGCATCAAGCACATAATTCTGCCAAAGGCGAACGAGCCGGACATCGAGGACATTCCGGACGAAGTGCGCGAGCAGCTGACATTCCACCCGGTGGAGACTCTGAGCGAGGTTCTGCAGTACGCGCTCGAGCCCGCCGAAAACACCGAAGCACCGCTGGCAGTAGCCTGATTCGCGGGTTCGCGAGTTCAAAAAAAGAGGGCCGCGTGACATCGTCACGCGGCCCTTGTCTCATGCAGAACGCAGACTACCGGACGTATTCGTACAGTCCAACCAGTCCGACAGCCAGGCCACCGATTGCGACAGCGCTTCCGGCGCTGCCCTGGATGAGAAGACCGGCAAGCAGGCCCGCTCCACCAACCGCCATCAACGCTACCCCTTCACCCTGATGTAGTCCTTCAGCGCCCGCTGAAGAGACCTCCAGCGGAGCCTTGGTGTCACTTCGTGTCCGGATACCAGCCACGTCGTCCCGGATCATCGACGAGGGCGCGGCAGACGGCGTCGAAGCGGTCGTGATGGTTGCAGCGCTCTGGATGGCGAGCACTGGAGCCGGGTTGGCCGGGGCGAGAGCCGCGGCGTCCTGCGCGTGAATCGCGCCCGGGACGACGATAGCCGCCAGGGCGAGGGAAGCGAAAAGATGTCTCATTGATTTCCTCTTTCGGAGTGGTCCAGCAAGTAAAGT
>JALYYT010000121.1 GCA_030946285.1 Gemmatimonadota bacterium | reverse complement strand
CTCCAGAGCCTCGCACTCTCGCAGCTCAACGATTCCCTCGTCGCGAACGCGCGTGTTCAGCTCGAGCTCGCTCGCGCCAAGGCGCAGGTGGGCACGGGAACGCTTCTCGATGTCCAGCGAGCGGAGGTCGCGCTCGGACAACAGCAGGTGGCACTGCTTCAGACTCGCAACCAGCACGAGATAGACAAGCTGCGCCTCTTTCAGCAGATGGGTGTCGCGCAACCGCCCAATGTCGAGCTGGTAACGACTTTCGGCGTGGCCGATGCACTCCCGTCGCTCGATGCACTGATCGCGATGGCACACCGCCAGAACCCCGGCATCATCGCGCTCCGTTCGCGCGAAGAGGTCGCGGCTCTCAACGCAAAGCGTGAGCGCACAGAGTACACACCGACGCTCACTCTGTCCACCGGAATCGGCGGCTACACATATCAGTACCGCGACGCCAACTTCCTGGTCAACCAGGCCGCGTTGTCCGCGGGGTCCGCACGCTCGTCCTGCGTAGCGACACAGGAAGTTCGCCAAGCTGTCGGTCTGCCCAACACGCTGTCCACCTGTGCCGGCATCGGCTTCACTCCTGTGCAGGCCGCTTCCATTCGTGACGCGAACTCGCAGTTCCCGTTTTCATTCACGCCTTCGCCGCGAAGTGTGTCGGCGCTGATCTCCCTGCCTCTGTTCGACGGTTTCGCCCGTGAGCAGCGTGTACAGGAGGCTGCCGTGGCACGCGAGGACGCACGCTACAACGTGCGTGCCAGCGAGCTCGCGACGCAGGCCGATGTGACCGCAGCGTACCTGTCTCTCCAGACGGCGAAGCAGACGGTCGACCTGCAGCAGCTCAACTCCGCCAAGGCGAAGCAGGAGCTGCAGTTCGTGCAGGACCAGTACGCGGTGGGTCTGGCGACTTTCGTGGACCTGACCACGTCGCGCGCCGCATACGCGCAGGCCGAGAACGATCGCATCAACGCTGTCTACAACTACCACAAGGCAGTCTCCGCGCTCGAAAGCGCGGTCGGCCGTCCTCTTCGATAACGGGATACTCATGCAGAAGCGCACGAAGACAATCGTCGGGCTGGTCGCCCTCCTCGCGATCATCGCCGTAGGCGCGATCGCGGCCATGAAGGGCCGCAACAAGGCGGTCGACGTCAAGATCGACAAGGTGGCCAGGCGCGATCTCGTCGCGTCGGTGACCGCGAGCGGCCAGGTTGCGTCCCACACCAAGGTCAATGTCGCGTCGGACGTTTCCGGGCGTATAACTCGCCTCGCGATCAAGGAAGGCGATTTTGTGAAGAAGGGCCAGTTCCTTCTCGAGATAGATCCCTCGCAGTACGAGGCCGCCGTCGGGCGGAGCCAGGCAGCCGTCGCAAGCAGCAGGGCGCAGGTGGAGCAGGCGCGAGCCACGCTGGGTCAGGCGCAAAGTACCTACCAGCGCACCGCCGATCTGCAGAAGCGGAACCCCGCTCTCGTGTCACCGGATCAGGTTGACCAGCTGCGCACGTCCGTGAAGGTCAACCAGGCTTTGCTTGACAACGCCACACACGGTGTCGCACAGGCGGAGGCGGCCCTCAGGGACGCGCGCAGCTCGCTCAACAAGACGACGATCGTTTCACCCATTGATGGCCAGGTCACTCGCCTGAATGTCGAGCAGGGTGAGACGGCTATCCAGGGCACGCTCAACAAGGACGCAGCGACGCTACTCACCGTGAGCGACATGGGTAACCTTGAAACCAAGGTGAAGGTCAACGAGACCGACGTAGCGCACGTGAAGGTGGGCGATTCGGCCGTGGTGCAGATCGACGCCTTTCCGGACACGACGTTCCGCGGGCGCGTGGTCGAGATTTCGAACAGCTCTCTCGTGGCGGCCACCGCCGCCACAGCGAACACCGACCAGGCAGTGGACTACTACGTGACGGTCCGACTGCTGAATCCCCCGGCTCAGACGCGTCCCGATTTCTCCGCGACGGCCAAGATCATCACCGACACCCGCCGACAGGCTCTCGCAATTCCGATCATCGCCCTCACCATCCGTGAGAACGCGCCAGTGACCGGTGGCGACTCGGCCGCGAGTATGGGCAAGGCGCCCAAGAAAGAAGTAGGCAAGAAGGACGTTGACGGGGTATTCGTCGTCGGGACGGACAACAAGGTGACCTTCCGGCCCGTAAAGGTAGGTATCGCGGGAGACCAGTATTTCGAGGTCCTGACCGGCCTCAAGCCGGACGAGAAGATCGTCACCGGGACTTATCAGGCCATTCGCGATCTCAAGGACGGCACTGTGGTGCGCGCGGCCAAGCCCGCGAAGAAGAGCGACTCAACTAAATCGTCATGACGAATGAAATAGAAGAAGCACCGCTGAGCACCACCGCCGAGCGCAGGGCGGTCACTTCTGTCACCGGCGCAACTCCGGGCGGCGAGTGGGCAATTGTCGCGCGCGGGCTCAAGCGCGAATACGACATGGGCGGCGAAATTGTGCGCGCGCTTCGTGGCGTGGACCTCGCGGTGCGCCGTAATGAATATGTCGCGATCATGGGACCATCGGGGTCGGGAAAGTCCACGTTGATGAACCTCATCGGCTGTCTCGACACTCCCGACGCGGGCGAATACTGGCTGAACGGCACGCTCGTGTCCGACATGTCGGATGACGCACTCGCCCGCGTCCGAAACAAGGAGATCGGTTTCGTCTTCCAGACGTTCAACCTGCTCCCCCGCTCGACAGCACTCCAGAACGTGGAGCTTCCGCTTGTCTATGCCGGTGTTTCGGGTGAGGAGCGGCGTGAGCGCGCGAAGGAAGCGCTTACCCGCGTGGATCTCGCCGAACGCATGGACCACCGCCCGAACGAGCTTTCCGGTGGACAGCGCCAGCGCGTCGCCATTGCACGCGCGCTGGTGAACCGTCCCGCGATCCTGCTCGCTGACGAGCCGACCGGTAATCTCGACTCGCGCACTTCCGAGGACATCATGCGTGTGTTCAGTGGACTGTCGGACCAGGGACAGACGGTGATCATGGTAACGCACGAACCCGACATCGCCGCTAACGCGCGCCGCGTGATCGTCCTGCGCGACGGCGTCGTCGAGACCGACGAGCGGAAGGAGAATTTCCACCAGCGCCTCGCCACTCACGGCTCTTCGGTCGTCGGGTAGCACGTGCGATTCATCGAAGCCGTTCGTCTCGCATTCTCGCAGATCCGCGTGCTGAAGCTCAAGAGTTTCTTCACGCTGCTCGGCGTGATGATAGGCGTGATGTTCCTCATCGCCGTTGTGTCGATAGTCGAAGGAATGGGGCGCTACATGCAGGACGACCTGATGGGCAAATTCCTGCCCATTAACACGTTCAACCTGCGGCGCTCTCCGGACATGACCCTGGGCGGCGTCGATCGCGCGACCTGGATGGAGTGGCAGCGCCGGCCCCGGATCAAGGATGAGGACGTCCCCTCGGTGCTCGCGGTACTGCCGCAAGGCTCCAGGGCGGCGGTCGTAAGCCAGGACAACCTGATGGTGGAGTCCCGGTACGTGCTGAAGCCGAAGCAGGTTTCGGCGAGTAACGTCACCCATCAGTACTTCGACATCAAGAAGCTGGGCGTGACCGAGGGCCGTGTGTTCTCGGAGCAGGAAGATCTCATGGGAACGCCGGTCGTGGTGATCGGCCAGGATGTCGCGACGTACTTCTTTCCCGGAGTTGATCCCCTCGGGCGCGAGCTTCGCGTCAACCACATTCCCTACACGGTAATCGGGATCGCCGAAACCCAGGGAAGCGTGTTCGGGATGTCGCTGGACAAGTTCATCGTCGCGCCGTACAACTCGCCGCTGAAACGGCTGACCAACCGTCATGGGGTGATTGACGCGGTGATGGTCCAGTCGCCGGACGAGCAGACGATGATGTCCGCCGAAGACGCGGTGCGCTCCGTGATGCGCAGTCGCAGGAAGCTGATGCCCCAGCAGAAGGACAACTTCGTGCTGGAGACATCGGACCAGGATCTCGAGTTCTGGAACAAGATCAAGGGCTATCTCGTTGTCGCGGGAATTGCGCTTCCGGCGATCGGTCTGGTTGTCGGTGCGATAGTGATCATGAACATCATGCTCGTTGCCGTGGCAGAGCGCACAACCGAAATCGGTGTGCGCAAGGCGCTGGGCGCGCGCCGTCGCGACATCCTCTCGCAATTCCTTGTCGAGTCGGCGACACTCAGTACGTTCGGCGCTGCCGTCGGAGTGGCGGTAGGCATAGGCATCTCAGCGCTGATCGCGTGGCTGACTCCTCTGCCGACTCACGTCGCACTGTGGTCAGTCGTCGTCTCGGTACTGCTCGGCGCAGGAGTCGGTATCATCGCGGGCGTGTATCCCGCGAGCCGCGCGTCGCGTCTCGATCCGATCACCGCGCTTCGCGCAGAGTGAAATGAGTCTGTCCAGTCGGCTTTATTCCGTATTTGAAGGCGTTACCATCGCGATCAGCTCCCTGCGGGCGAACAAGGTCCGCGCTGCGCTCACGATTCTTGGCGTTGCGGTTGGCGTATTCGTCGTCGTCATCATTTCCGGCGCAATCCACGGGATAAACGAGAGCGTGGCAAAGGACTTCAAGAAGGCCGGTCCGTCCAGCTTCTTCCTTTCGCGCTATCCAATCACGTTCGAGAATTGCGACGGTACGAGCGACACGTGCAAGTGGCTTGCGAATCCGCCACTTTCGCTGTCCGAGATGCAGACACTTTCCGAACTTCCCGGTATCGAGACCGTGGCTGCGCGAGTGAACGACCAGGGACCGGTTGCTTACCGGCAACATTCCATTCCGTCGCCGAACATCACGGCGTATTCACCCAACTGGACCGACGTGGACGGCGGCGACATCTACCCCGGCCGCACGTTCACGACCAACGAAAACTCGGCAGGCGATCAGGTCGCGCTCATCAACGACGAGATGGCCAAGATCCTGTTCGGCGAGGCCGATCCGCTTGGGCAACAGATATCCATCAAGGGCCAGCCCTTCAAGGTGATTGGCGTGTATCACTACGTGGCCAGCTTCATGGGGGGCGGTAACGGCCCGAAGGCGATCGTGCCACTCGAGACCGCGCGTCGGCATCTCCATACGGACATTCGCCGGATGCAGATGACGGTGAAGCCGAGCGAGAGTCTTTCGCGGGACGATGCGATGGACGAAGTCACCGCGGCGCTTCGCATTCAGCGTGGCCTCAAGCCCGGCGTCGAGAACACGTTCGCAGTCATCACGCAGGACAAGCTCTTTGAGACGTACAACAAGATCTTTGGAATGTTCTTCATCGTGATGATCGCCTTGTCTGCAGTCGGCACGCTGGTAGGCGGCGTAGGCGTGATCGCGATCATGATGATCAGCGTCACGGAGCGTACTCGCGAGATCGGAGTCCGAAAGGCGCTCGGTGCTACGCGACGGACGATCCTGTGGCAGTTCCTGGTGGAGGCCGTCACGCTCACCGGCATTGGCGCCCTCGTCGGGCTCGCCCTTGGCTGGCTCGGAACACTTGGATTGCGAGCGGCAACACCCATCGCGGCCAGTGTGCCACCGCTCTCCATTGCGATAGCGGTCGGCGCGAGCATCGTGACAGGGATTCTGTTTGGAATGCTGCCAGCGCTACGAGCTTCGCGTCTCGACCCGGTGGAGGCACTGCGCTACGAGTGAGCCGCGGACGGATTGAGCCCGGGCCATGACGCATAACCTCTCGGACGCGTAAGTTCCGTCGCATGAATCCGGTGCACATTCTCGCCATCGCCGCACACCGCGACGACATCGAACTTACATGCGGCGGCACGCTCATCAAGTCTGCGCGCCAGGGACACACGGCCGCGATCATTGATCTCACCGCCGGAGAAACGGGCACGCGCGGATCGGCCGAGCTTCGCGCGCGCGAGTCCGAGGAAGCCGCCAGCATCCTCGGCGTCACTCAGCGAATCAATCTCGGGCTCCCTGACGCGGGGCTCGTGAATACTCCCGAGACGCGCGAAAAACTCGCGATCGCGATACGCGCTCTCAGGCCGTCGTTAGTCATCGCTCCTGCGCTGCAGGGACGGCATCCGGACCACATCGTGGCGGGACAACTCGTGCGGGACGCGTGCTTCGTGGCCGGGCTCGCCAAGGTGGCACCGAACGTTCCGCCGCACCGCCCGCGCAAAATCATCCATGCGATCGCGTTCAGGGAAGACAACGTGAAGCCGACATTCGTCGTGGACATAAGTGACGTGTTCGAGGAAAAGATGCGCGCCATCGGCTGCTACGCATCGCAATTCGACGGAGCAGTTCAGGCGGGCGAGGTTTATCCCACCGGGGAACCTCTGTATGACGTCATTCGGCATCAATCAGCGCACTATGGCTCGCTCATCCGTTGCAGGTATGGCGAGCCGTTCTACACGACCGAGACGATGCGAGTGGATGACATAAGCGAGTTGGAGGCAGCGACATTTTGAGCGACGACGAACCGACTTACACGACATATCTGAGGCTGCCTGAACTGTTGAGCCTGCAGAGTCCGCGCAGCACGCCGGTTCATACGGACGAGCTTCTGTTCATCACTGTACATCAGGCGAGCGAGCTCTGGTTCAAGCTCATTCTGCACGAGCTCGACAAACTGTGCGAGAGCCTGACAGCGTCGCGCGTGCTCGAGGCCGTGGAATCCGTGGGACGCGTGAACAGCCTCATGCGGATAGTCACGGCGCAGCTTCACGCACTTGATACACTCTCCCCGCACGGATTCTCGCAATTCCGGGGATTCCTGGGGACGTCCACCGGAGGGCAGAGCGCGCAGTTTCGTGCGATCGAGCTGATTTCGGGGCTGCGGGATCCGAGCTTCCTCAGCTACGTTCGCTCGCAGCAGCCAGTGGATCCCATGGTGGACGATGCGATATCACGCCCGTCACTGCCCGATCTATTTACTTCGCTCCTGTCGGCGCGAAACGTGAAGCCATCCGATCTGTACACGAAGAACGAGCACCGCGACCTCAGGCTGCTGGCGGAGGGTCTGTTATCGTACGAGCAGGAATTCGCGACATGGCGATTCCTGCACGTCGAGGTGATAGAGCGCGTAATCGGTCCCAGCACGCCAGGTACAGGCGGCTCGCTGGGCGCCAAAGCGTTGCGCGACACGCTGAACAACCGGTTCTTCCCGGAACTCTGGGCCATTCGGGCCAGATTTTATTAGCTTAGAAGTGATGGCAAACGCTCCGATCTACCTGGACAACGCCGCGACCACTCCCGTTCGGGAAGAGGTGTTCGAGGCGATGCGTCCCTTCTTCGGGCCCAAGTTCGGAAACCCGTCGTCGACGCATCGCTTCGGCCGCGAGGCGCGGGTAGCGCTCGACGAAGCGCGCGAGCGAGTGGCAGCATGCCTCGGGGCGCATCCCGACGAGGTCTCGTTCAATTCGTGCGGCACAGAGGGGGACAACACTGCTGTGCTGTGCATGTGGCGCGCTATGCGTGCCACCGGCCGCAACGCAGTCGTCACGGCGCCGATCGAACACAAGGCCGTGCTCGCCGCTGCGCACGAGGTTGCGCACGAGGGCGGCGATGAGCGGCTCGTGGACGTCGATCACAACGGTGTCGTGAGCGACGACTCGTTCGATTCACTCGTGCGTGACGACGTCGCGGTGGCGAGCATCATGTGGGTCAACAACGAAACGGGCGTCATTCAGGACATTCCCGCGCTCGCACAACGTGCAAGAGATCACGGCGTTGTATTTCACACCGATGCCGTGCAGGCTTTCGGCAAGATTCACCTCGACGCGCGAACGCAGCCTTTCGATCTGCTGTCGATCTCCGGACACAAGATCGGCGCGCCAAAGGGAATCGGCGCACTGTATATTCGCCGCGGTACCGCGTTCGAGCCGCTGATTCGCGGCGGTGCGCAGGACAGGGGGCGCAGAGCGGGCACAGAGAACGTTGCATACGTGGTTGCTCTGGCTACAGCTGCCGAGCTGGCCGTGGCGGAGCGGGAGCAGCATTGGGCCGAGACGGAGAGTATGCGGGATCGGCTGCAGTCAATGTTGCTTGCGGTTATCCCTGACGCAGTGATTCACAGCAACGGAGCGCGGCGCGCTCCGCATATTCTGAACATCTCCGCCCCGGGCACAGATAACGAGTCGCTTCTGATGGCGCTCGACCTGCGCGGCATCGCCTGCTCGGGCGGTAGTGCGTGTCAGAGTGGAAGCGTTTCGCCGAGCCACGTCCTGGCGGCGATGGGAGTTGACCGCGCGCTGGCGGGCGCCGCGATCCGGATGAGTTTCGGCCACATCAACACGGACGCTGACGTGGAGCGGGTAGCGGAAGTGTTTCCAAAGCTCGTCGAAAAGTCCCGTACATCCGCTGCCGCCTAGCCACTCAACTCCCGGTCGGTCAAAGTAGCCCCGCCGCGACAAGGCAGTGAGAAACCCGCTTCCGGATGCGTACGGCCTGCCGGTTAGATTTCGGACATGCTTCCGAATCGGGTCCTTGTCGCGATGTCGGGCGGCGTCGATTCCTCAGTTGCGGCGGCGCTGCTGGTGGAGCGCGGCTATGAAGTGATTGGAGCTACGATGAAGCTCTTCTCGGACGGCTCCGAGGTACCAGATCGGCCCTGCTGCTCGCTCGACTCCGTGAACGACGCCCGGCGCGTCTGCGAGCGACTCGGAATTCCCCACTACGTTCTCAATCTGGAAAGCGCCTTCGGCCATGATGTCATGGACGACTTCGTGGCCGAGTACGTGGCCGGGCGTACGCCGATCCCATGCGTTCGATGCAACACCTTCACCAAGTTTCGCGACCTGCTGCACACCGCCGATAATATTGACGCGCAATGGATCGCGACCGGCCACTACGCACGAGTGAGCGACGGCGCGCTGCTGCGCGGCCGCGATGATGCGAAGGATCAGACGTACTTTCTTTGGGGAATAGATCGCCGTGTCATAACGCGCATGCTGCTTCCGGTCGGCGACATGACGAAGTCCGAGACGCGCGCCATTGCCACACGCCTCGGACTCACGATGGTCGCCAACAAGGCAGAAAGCCAGGAGATATGCTTCGTTCCTGACGGCGATTACGTGAAGGTGATAGCGCAACGCGCCGGCGCCGATTCCCCCGCGCTGCAGCGCGGTCCAATCGTCCACACGGACGGACGGACTCTCGGCGAGCACGAAGGGTACGCACGATTCACCGTCGGTCAACGACGCGGTCTGCCGGGTGGCTTTTCCGATCCGCTTTTCGTAGTCGCGATCCGGCCCGCTGACCGCGCGGTAGTAGTTGGGAGCCGGGACGATCTGCTCGGCAATCGGGTGAGCGCCAGCGGCGTCAACTGGCTCACGGAAAGCCCGCCCTGCGAGGGCGACACTGTGGAGGTTCGCATCCGGCACCGGGCGCCGCTGGCGCGCGGTTCAATCGTTGACGTGAACGAAGGATTTGTGGACATAGCGCTCGAACAATCCGTAGCAGCAATTTCCCCCGGACAGTCGCTCGCGATCTACAACGGCGAGAGGTTGCTTGGGGGCGGTTTCATCGAGTCCGCACAGCGCGCCAGATCTCTGCCCTTGCTGGTCGTATAGGCCGAAGGCGGGAAGGGGGCTGCCCGCGGTCCCGAATTGCCGTCAGTGGACGGGCAGCAGTCCCCGGACTCCGTTGATCGAGCGCTCGTGTCGCGAGTTGTTGCGTCTCCGGAGGTTATCAGCCGACCGTGTGAGTCCACGGCAACCATACCCGAGCCGGGCGCGAGGACCTGTGCGTCGATCGAGTCTTCGGCCGCGTCGACCGGATCAGTGTCCCATTCTGGAGCCACGGATCCGACAATTGCCCTATCCCAGCAGCGGGACGGAGCAGACTCCGTCATCCGTCGTTCGGTTACGATGGAAATCGGAAGCGTGGTATAGGAAGCCTGCCCTGCCATGATCCGAAGGGGTGCAAGGGTCAGTGCCACCGCCGCAATCAACACCATGTCCGGTATGGCGCGCGTCGCCGAAGACTGATTCACAAAGGTTCTCCACAAATCGGTGTCAAGGTGCTTCGTTGTCGGGCGTGATCCTGGTGCGAGTTTCGGCCGGAACAGATGAGTCTTGAGCCATCACGTCCCGGACGACGCTATTATTTCGCCGCGCCTATGTCCGCCGCAAGCTGACCGGGTTTGCGGAAATAGCAACGGCCATCCCTGCCCTCGCGTATTCGGGCAGGGAACGCTCAAGGCCGAGCAAATGTGCCGATATTGACTTTGTACAGATTGTCGCTCCACGTTCTGGAGGGTCGTCTCGATACGATTCCCACTCCGGCATCGGGTGAAGTCACCTGAGGAAAATGATCGCGATCTCTCGTCGCTCCCGTCTCAATTCATTGCTTGCGTGGCCGGTGGCGCTGTTCGCCATCGGTTGTTCGGCAGCATCGATGAGCGATGAACTGGTCGGGACGGGCCCGCTGGTTCCAGGTGCGACGGTCGAGGTGCCGATCCAGGTATCGGGTGCGCAGCGGCGATACATCGTGCACGTTCCACCGCTCACCAGCCGCCAGCTTTCGACTCAGCCCCACCCTCTGCTTCTCGTTCTTCACGGCAGCGGGCAGGACGGCGCGAGCATAATGAGCGAGTCGGGGATGGACAGCCTGGCGGACGCCAACCACTTCCTCTTGGTATATCCCGACGCAACCGGGGGAGCAGCCGCGGATTGGAACGCGGGCGACTGCTGCGGACAGGCTCATTCCCAGAACGTTGACGACGTCGGATTTCTTCAGGCGATCATCGCGAACATCGGGAGCCAGTATCCGGTGGACCGGCACCGCGTGTACTTCGCGGGATTTTCCGACGGAGCTCGCATGGCGTATTCAGCCGCATGCAAGCTGGGGACGACGGTCGCGGCGGTTGCCGCTGTGGCGGGGAGTCTTAGCCAATCCGGCTGCCAGCCGGGGCGCGCCATTCCGGTGATCGCATTCCACGGCGTCAACGATGAGAGCATATCATACACCGACTCGTCCCACACTGCGCCCATCAGGGTCGTGAAAAGCGCGCTGCAACTGCCGCCGACAATTCTGTTCTGGCTTGCAAACAACGGATGCGCGTCGGTGACGACGACGGTGTATTCGCAGAAGGGCCCGATACTGCTTACACAGGGCGCGCATTGCCTCAAAGACGTCGCGTTCTACACCATCACCAATGGAACGCACACGTGGCCTTCTCCATCGCGCGGCCTAGCCGTAGATGCTTCGCCACTCATCGCGTCGTTTCTGCTCGCGCATACCGCACCCTGAGCGGCGCGCGACCAACACTCAGTACTTGAGTCCGCCAGCCTCGGCGAAGTCGCGCATCATCTTTTCCTGCTCTTCCGTGAGATGCTCTGGCGTCGCGATCGTGACCTCGACGATCAAGTCTCCCTTTTCGGTTCCCTTCGCGACTCCCTGACCACGCACGCGGAAGCGCTTGCCACTTGGCGTTCCCGGTGGAATGCGCAGCGCCACTTTCTTCCCGTCTATCGTTCTCACGCTGATCTTGGATCCCAGGGTCGCCTGCGCGATGTTGAGCGGCACCGATGCGACCAGGTCCTTGCCTTCACGAGTGAAGAACCTGTCGGGATGCACCATGAACTCCACTATCAGGTCACCCGGCGGACCGCCGTTCGCTCCCTTCCCGCCCTGGCCTTTGAGACGGACCTTGGTGCCCGTGTCCGAACCTGGTGGCACGCTGATCATCACCTTTCTGCGCGTCCGTACTTCGCCGCTACCGTTGCACGTCGGACATGGTTGCGACGGAACCTGACCGCGACCCAGGCACACGGGACACGGACGATTTACAGCGAAGCTTCCCTGTCCGAACGATACGGTTCCGCGCCCGGTGCATTCGGGACAGAGCTTCATGATCGCGCCCGGTGCCGCGCCGCTTCCGTGGCATGTGGGGCATTCCTCGGTCACCTCGAGCGTGACGGGAATCCTGCCTCCCACCACTGCCGTGCGAAACGGAACTTCGACCTGTGTCTCGACGCTCTGGCCGCGCTCCGGGGCACGTCCGCGACCGCCCGGGGCGCCGGCTCTTCCCGATTGATTGAAGATCGAGCTGAACAGATCTCCGAGTCCGCCGAGTCCGCCGATGTCAATGTTGCTGAAATCGTAGCTCGTTGCTCCCGCGCCACCCGGTCCAGCACCGCCCGGTCGCGCACCGCCGAAGCCGCCGGGACCTCGGGCCGCGCCGAATCCTTCGAACGCCCCCAGTCTGCGCATCTCATCGTACTGCTTCCGCTTTTCGGGATCGCTCAGAACATTATTTGCCTCCGAGATTTCCTTGAAGCGCTCGGCAGCCTTGGGGTCGTTCGCATTCGCGTCGGGATGGTACTGCTTGGCGAGCTTGCGATAGGCTTTCTTTATCTCGTCCTGCGAGGCGCCGGAGGATACTCCCAGCACACTGTAAAAATCCTTCGTCTGCGGCACGTGTCTACTGGTATTGCTTGACGACTACGCGGGCGGGTCTCAGAAGCTGGCCGTTCAGCATGTATCCACGCTGATACACCTGCCCGACCATGTGATCTTCAGCCGGACTCTCGGCAGCCTGCGTCGACACGGCCTCGTGAAGGTTCGGATCGAACGGCAGCTCCACTGGATCGATCACCTCGACGCCTGCGGCGGCGAACGCCTTGAGCATGTTGCGCTCGACCAGTTCGACGCCGTGAACGATCGTGGCGCAGTCGGAGGTCGCAGGATCGAGGTGCGCGAAGCGGCTGAGGTCATCGAGCGAATCGAGCAATGTCTTGATGAGCTCGCCCTGGCCGCGTGAACGCGCCTGCTGCGTTTCCTTTGCCGTGCGCTTGCGGTAGTTGTCGAATTCCGCCGCGAGTCGCATGTAGCGCTCACGCTGGGCTTCGAGCGCGCCCATCTCGGCACCTTCGGCACCGTCGGGTGACCCTGTCTGCATCAGGGAAGGCTGATCTTCGTCGCCTTCGAGCTGATCGTCCATTGGAGTTTCGTTTTGCATTTCCGATTCAGTCAGTTTTGGGCATCGCGCGCACTATCCGGCGTATCATTTCCAGCGCTGCCTGTGCGGCGCGGTATCGAATCTCCGCGCGATTTCCCGTAAAGTGGAAAAGTCGTGCCTTGGCGTACGGAGTGATAGGGGGCCAGCCGTCCGGGGGCGGGATAGGCGGGCGCCCCTCTGCCAGGTCGATCCCGATCCAGACCGTTCCCACGGGCTTTTCCGACGAGCCGCCGCCGGGGCCGGCCACTCCGGTTATTGATATACCGATCTCCGTCCCGAGTCTCACCCGGATTCCCTTGGCCATCTGGAGCGCGACCGGCTCACTCACCGCTCCATGCTCGTCGATATCTGAATCGAGCACACCCAGCAGTTGACGCTTGACCCTGTTGTCGTACGCAATCAGTCCACCGTGAAAAACATCGCTGGATCCCGGGACTTCAGTAAGCTGTGCGCCGAGCATTCCACCGGTGCAGCTCTCGGCGACCGCAATTCGTAGTGACGCGCGCCGGCAATCTTCCAGCACGACACTCGCGAGGGTCGTGGTGTTTTCGCCGTATATCGCGTCGCCGAGTTTCTCGCGCAGCTGCGATGCAGCGTCGGAAAGCGATCGGTCGGTTTCAGACGAGCTTTGGCCACGCGACGTGAGCCGCAGATCCACGCCTGCGACGCCGGGGAGAAATGCGAGACTGACGCCATTGACTCCCTTTCCAAGATCGCCGAGCGTATCGGCAATGGCGGACTCGCCGATCCCGGTCGTGCGGAGCGTGAAGGAGCGAATCACTGATGCGTCGCCCGCGCTCGCAGCGATGCGCGGAAGCAGCGACTGTGTGAACATGGCGCGCGCCTCGCGCGGCACACCGGGAAGCGTCGCTACCCAGCGACCGCGTTCATCGGAAACGAACACGCCAGGCGCCGAGCCGACGGGGTTCGCGATTATTTCCGCTCCTGACGGAATGAGCGCCTGCTTGTAGTTGCTTTCCGGCATCGGGCCGTCGCGACGGAATGTGCGCCAGCGTTGCTCCAGCCATGTAGCGACAGACTCGTCGCGCGCGAGCTCGCGACCGAAGAGCTTCGCCACGGCTTCGACGGTCATGTCGTCGGCGGTGGGGCCGAGACCGCCGGTGGTGATGACCGCGCCGGTGCGCTCGAGCGCTTCGCGAAGGGTCTGGACTATGACATCTACGTCGTCACCGCAGGTCGTGTGGCGGGCAACCGCGACCCCCGCACCCGCAAGTTCGCGTCCGATGAAGCCACTGTTGGTGTCGACGGTGAAACCGAGCAGCAGCTCGTCACCAATGGTTACGATTTCGACGTTCACTTTACTGACCGGTCTGACGTGATTTCCATCGCAGCATCGTGCCGGCTCGCGCGGAGCCTGCGGGCGACGTCAGTGCGTCTGGCCCGCGAAGACTCGCGCGTACGTCCGCACGTAGAGCCAGAGAGAATAGAGCGTGAGGCCAACCGCTGTCATCATCGCGATGGCACCGACGGAACCGTTGAAGATTTCGAAGGCGTGCCAGCTTGCGGAGTTCCATCCGCGCTCGCTCGCGAGCGTGCGAGCGGCGAACCAGAAGAATGCGCTGCCGACCCAGAGGGACTGGAGCCCAGTCTTCCATTTCGCCGGTCCAATCGCCGCGATGACGTGGCCACGCCGCGCCGCAGCCTGACGGAAGAGCATCATGAAAACTTCGCGGCTCACGATGATGAGGACCACCCACCACGGTAGCGGCACGGAACCAATGGGGGTAAGGAAGGCGAAATGTGACGCCTCACCGGTCCGATCGAGCAGCGGAGCCATCCAGTTTGCGCGGCCTGCCATGAGCATGCTCATAGGGACGAGAGTCGCGAACAGGAGCATCTTGTCCGCGAGTGGGTCGAGCAGCCGCCCCGTGTTGGTTACGCTGTTGCGACTGCGCGCGAGATAGCCGTCCACGTAGTCGGTGACCGCGGCAAGCACGTAGAGCGCGAACGCCGTGAAGCGAATGGTGGACGACGGAAAGAATGGGAGCACCCCGATGAACGGGGCGGCTGCAATACGTCCAACCGTTATGGCGTTCGGGAGATTCATGTTGATTTACGCTAGCGACTTCAATACCATCTTGCTCACGGCCTTGAGTGTATCAAACACTCCATCACCCTGAACCGCAACTGCCTCGAAATATGGTGCCTTGCCGACCCATTCGCCTGATGGAATCTGCTCCACCAGATTTTCCGCCGAATGGTATGGATCGGGAGTCAGGATCTGGCGTGCGGCGTCCTCGACCTCCCATCCGGGATTGAGGCTTTCCTGCAGCTGCTGCAGGGGCGCGGCGTTCGAGAGGTCGCGCTTGTTGTACTGGATCACAAAAGGCATCTTCGTGAGGTCGTACCCGTACTCTGCCATGTTGTCGTAAAGGTTCTGCATGGACTCGAGATTCGCTTCAGCGCGGTCGAGCTGCGAGTCGGCGACGAAGACGACGCCGTCAACGTTCTTCAGAATCAGCTTGCGACTGGCATTGTAGTACACCTGTCCCGGAACCGTGTAGAGATGGAATCGGGTCTTGAAGCCGCGAATGGTGCCGAGGTCAACGGGAAGGAAGTCGAAGAAAAGCGTGCGCTCCGTCTCGGTGGCGAGAGAGATGAGCTTGCCGCGAGTCTCGGGCTTCACCTTGCCGTATATGAACTCGAGGTTGGTGGTCTTGCCGCCAAGTCCGGGTCCGTAGTATACGATCTTGCAATTGATCTCGCGTGACGCATAGTTGATCATTGACATCGCGCGCTACCAGTTGAAGAGCTCGTCAATCTCCGCATCCGCGTCCTTCAGCAGATGCGGGCGTGACGGTGATTCTTCGCGAGCGCGCGAGAAGATCGAATCGATGACCACGGTCAGTTCCTGAACGGCCTGTTTCATTCGCAGTCGCACGAGCCCCAGGGTGGTACGGTTATCGAACAGCACGACGAGAATCAACCGCCGTGC
>JALYYT010000265.1 GCA_030946285.1 Gemmatimonadota bacterium | reverse complement strand
GAAGCGACATGATCAAGGCGCCGCAGTAAGCGGCACTCCTTGGGCTCAACGGGCGGGGCGGCGAAAGCTGTCCCGCCCGTTGTGCATTCTGGTACATGTGCCCAGAATGTTCGTTTTCCACGGCGCGTCGTTCGAATATCGACCGTTACGCAGCAGGAGTAGACGTTGTCGTCCTCGCCGCAGGCGTGGACCCACGGCGCGTCGTTCGAATATCGACCGTCACGCAGCAGGAGTAGACGTTGTCGTCCTCGCCGCAGGCGTGGACCCACGGCGCGTCGTTCGAATATCAACCGTCACGCAGCAGCAGTAGCCCTCGTCACCACGCCTGCGGCCAGGATGACGACCGATGTGGCGATTGTGACGACTCTCTCGGACCACACGTTCGGCGACGATCACAAACTCGCGCGCGCGAAGTCGCTGCGAGCCTAAACCGTTCCGAGCTCCCCGTCTTCGAGCTCTGCGGCTTCCACGTTCTCGAATTGCGGCGGTGACGACTTGAGCACGAATGCCGGTATGGTGGTGTTGATCACTGTATAGAGCACGAGCGCTCCAAGCACATACTGCGCAACGCCGAAGTCGGAGCCCAGTATGTTGACGATCACGAGAGTGAACACCAGAGTCGGCACGAGTGCGAAGCCAACCCGCCGTGCCGCGCTCGCGTGCTGATTTGCGCCGATGCGCCGCGGCAGGATCGTGATCCCGATCCGGACCGGAATCACAAGGACGACGAGCGCTAATCCGATCGCCATCGCGCGAAGTGAAAGCTGTTCACGCACTATCTCCGTACCCGCGTGGAAGAAGTAGAACGGAATGAAAACCGACCCGAACGACTCGAGCGCGTCAACCATCTTCTCCGAAGACATCGCCGGCAACTCCGAGCGGAAGCGCTGGGCGGCGACCCCGACCAAAAAGGCCCCGACGAGATAGTACACGCCGAGTTTGCGAGTCGCATACGCGCAGACGATGGCGACCATCAGCAGGAACGCGAATTCCGACCGCGGCGCATGCGGCGCAACCAGTCTCGCAAACAGGCGGAACGCGAGCGGAATGATGATGATCACCGCGAGAAGGGCGCCGATCGCGACGACCAGGCGCAATGGTGACGTTGACTGCAAAACGACGAACAGCACTGTAAGCGCGAGAAGCTCCGAAGCTATGGCGTGCGTCTTGACCGTGAACCGTTCCGACTCGTGCAGGCCAAGCCCGGGCAGTGACGACAGTATGAATCCGGTACTCGGCGTGAGTATCGCGAGCCCTATGAGAAAGGCGGGACGTACGGCAAAACCAAACGCATACACGGCGATGCCCGAACCGACCCCGAGCACGACGACCCACGCCACACCGTACATGACAAGTTGCCTTGCGTCTGCTCGCAACTGGTGGCCGTCGATATCCAGACCGGCGAACAGGAAGAGCGCGACGATTCCGAATGTCGACAGCAGGTGGAGCGTGGGGTCATTGTGAAAGAGCCCGAGTGCGGTGGCGCCTGCCCCCATCAGTAGACTGGTGATTGCGCTCGGCAGCCGGTAGCGCTGTAGCGCCTTGGGAATGACGAATAGTGCGAAGAGCAGTGCAACGAACGCAATGTCTTCGGGAACGGTGCTCGCGGGCGCTCCAACGTCACGAGTCGCTGCCGGATATACGATGCGGGGCAGCACCGGAGTATTCTGCTGGTCGCGAACGCGCGCGGTCATGGACGAGAAGTCGAGCGTCAGCCGCTGAGAGCTGCGGAGCGCGTCCTGTCCCAGCACCCCACTCACTGCGTGCGGTCGGCGGGCCGGAGCATCGAGCAGTGCAGGGATGTCGTGGAGCTCGAGCGCGCGCCCTCCGACCATCATCGTGACGCTTCCGAGCACGTAGCCGGGGGCAGTGAACGCGGGTCCGTCGGCCGACGCGCGCGCCGTGTATGTCGTGGGAGTCTGCCGCGGCGTGGACGGAAAAGACTTGAGGAAGTCCGGATATAGCACACTTCCAGTCTGGCGCGCGTCCAGCGCGAGGTTCACCGGGTTGCCGGCGTAGAGGGCGCGCACGACGACGTTGTTCGCCGTGAATACCATATTCGCCACAGATGACGTATCGACGTCCGAGCCGGGCGACGAGATGCCAATGCGTCCATCACGATCGTACGAGATACTGCCCAGCTCCGACAGGACCGGAAGTCCGAGGATGCCGTGCGCTGCTGCACCGGGGTACTGCGCGCGCATGTACGCATCGGGCACGATAAGCACCGGAACGTTGGCCAGCGTCACCGTGGCAAGGTCGAGCGAGCTCACGACCCCTGCACGCACCGGCACAGGGGCACCGTCCAGATTGATCCGAATCGCTTCGGTCCGCGGCACTATACCATGCCGCGCCGCAGTCCCTGAATCGAGCATCGAGAGAGAGACAGCGGGATTCAGGCCCAGCACCATCCTGGATGAGTCGTCGTTGATGGCCGCAGTCAGGCCAAGCGGTACTCCGGCATTATCCAGCGGCACTCCGTTCGCCTGGGTGTTCCATACCACGCGTTGCGGCGCAGCACTGGATAGCGCGGTGGCGATTGATTCCCATGCTGCAAAGCGGCTACGCGCTGCGGTGTCGGCCTTCATCAGGAGATTCTTGCGAGCCACGCCGAACACCTCGGCCGCTTCGCGATACCGGGACACGTGCAGATAGCTTGCGCCGAGCGCGGTAACGGCTTCCTCAAGGTGCAGTGCGCCAAAGTCGACCGGAGTGCTGTCAACCAGCGGCCGAAGCAGGGTAATGGTGTTGTCGTTGTCGTTGAAGGCATGCGCGACGAGACCGCGGAACAGCCGGCTGTCTGCCGATGCGGGGGCCTTCCATGCGAGGACTCCGTCGCGCAACTCGAACATCCGGCCGGTCCGGAACAGCGAATCCCACCGTACCGGTACGCCCGTCGCCGTGGGTGCGGCCGTCACGCGCGACTGTGCGCGTGACTTCTGACCAAAGACGATGCCGGCTGTGAGCGCGAGCGCGGAGAGGAGGCAAGTCCGAGCGAGCCTGGAGCGAAGCACCGAAGTGACGTGGCGGCTGAGCGTCATGACCCAAGGTAACGCCAACCGAGTGTGCCTGGCTTGGAC
>JALYYT010000118.1 GCA_030946285.1 Gemmatimonadota bacterium | reverse complement strand
GATCGAGCTCGATCGGGATCAGCGTGCAGCGCGCCTTTCATCTACCGCGCCGGACCCGGAAATCGCCGCCGAAGTCGCTTCCCTGCTCGCTGCCAGCGACCGGGCAGGTGATTTCCTCGGCCTGCTCGCCCTCAGCGAAACTGTCGAACCATCGTACAGCAGCGGCGACGTAGTCGCGTCGCGCTATCGAATCGAGAAGCTCATCGGTTCGGGCGCGATGGGTGACGTGTACTTCGCATGGGATCAGCAATTGGAACGTTCCGTCGCACTCAAATTCGTGCGCGCTTCGGGACCGTCGCGCGAACCTGATCGCGCACAGCTCATGGCGGAAGCAAGATCGGCGGCGCGGCTGAATCATCGCAACGTCGCAACCATCCATGACATCGGAAGTACGGGCGAAGACGAGCTGTTCATAGCGATGGCATATTATCCCGGGGCCACGCTGCGCGACCGCATCGCCGATGCGGCGATTCCGGAATTCGAAGCGCTGAGTATTGCCGCGCAGATTGCTTCCGCTCTTGCCGCGGCACACGCCGCCGGAATCGTGCACCGCGACGTGAAGCCTGCGAATGTGCTGTTCGATCAGGATGGTGTCATAAAGCTCACCGACTTCGGCATCGCGCAATTGCTCACCGACACCGGAGAATCCCCTGTTCATTCCGGTACCGGCGCCGGTAGCGGGGCCGGCACCGTTGCGTACATGTCACCGGAGCAGGCGCGCGCCGAACCACTTGACGGCCGCACTGATCTCTGGTCCCTCGGCGTTTTGCTGTACGAGATGCTCACTGGCGAGAGGCCGTCCACCAGAGCGCTGTCGGCCGGTCCGTTCACGCAGCTTCCGGCCGGCGATACACAATTCAGCGCACCCGTACGATCGGTTGTCGCATCGCTGCTCACCGTAGCCGTCGAGAAACGCGCACAGAGTGCGGCGGCGGTATCCCGCACTCTCACCCAGCTTGCTACGTCCATGAAACCGGACGCTGAACCGGACGGTCGCACTCCGGGCTCGGCACGCTTGCCACATCCGCTCACGAGCTTCGTCGGTCGTGCGGCGGAGACAGCCGATGCGCGAGACTTGTTGCAGAACAACCGGCTGCTGACTCTCACCGGACCGGGCGGTACCGGAAAGACGCGATTTGCGCTCCATCTCGCAGAACTCATGCGTGACAACTTCGACGACGGGGTGCTCTTCGTGCCGCTCGCCGAGATATCCACGCCCGACCTTGTTCCTTCCGTAATCGCTCAATCGCTCGGCATTCGCGATCTCGGAGGCGAATCCCTTGGCGACCGCGTGATCGCGTCGTTGCAGGGTCGCCATCTGCTGCTGGTTCTCGACAATTTCGAGCACGTCCTCGATTCGGGCCGGTTCGTCGCCCGACTGCTTGCCGCTGCTCCGCGATTGACCGTGATAGCAACCAGCCGCGCACCACTGGGTGTTCAGGGCGAGCAGGAACTCCCGGTTCCACCGCTCCAGGTTCCCGAGAGCCGTGATTCAGCCGCCGAGAATTCCGAATCGGTGGAGCTGTTCGTGCAACGCGCGCGCGCCGTGAGACCGGACTTCGCGCTCTCGGATGACACTCGTGAGATCGTCGCCGAGATCTGCCGCCGGCTGGACGGACTGCCGCTTGCACTCGAGCTCGCTGCAGCACGGGCAAAGCTCCTCTCGCCGAGGGCGATGCTGTCCCGCCTCGAGCACCGGTTCGAGCTTCTTCGCGGCGATACCCGCGACAGACCAGCGCGCCACGTCACAATGCGGGATGTGATCGACTGGAGCTATGTGCTTCTCACGGATGCAGAACGCGGACTGTTCGAGAGTCTTTCAGTATTTGCAGGTGGCATATCTCTAGAAGCTGCAGACGCCATCGCAGCCACCCGGCGCGTCACGGATGCATCGGCATCCGAAGTGCTTGACGTGCTTGCCTCTCTCTGCAACAAGAGTCTGCTTCGCCATGAAGAGCTGCCGGATGGCGAGCCGCGTTTCGTGATGCTGGAAACGATGCGCGAGTTCGGCCTCGAACGACTGCGCAGCACCGGTGACGAAACCTCCGCGCGCCGGGCGCAGCGCTCCTATTTTCTCGCGTTCGCCGAACGCGCATCCGTGGAGCTGCGCGGACCCCGGCAGGCAGAGTGGTTCGACAGGCTCGAGCGGGAGTACGCGAATTGTCGTCTTGCGCTCGACAGTGGACTGAACGACGGCCCTGCGGAGGTCACTGACGCAGCCCGGATTGCAGTCGCGCTGCAGAGGCTCTGGTTCACGCGTGGTCCGTTGCTCGAAGGAGTGGACTACCTCCGCCGGATAATCGCCGCAAGCGACGCCGCCGGCTACGAGGATGGCGACACGGCGCCCGATTCCGCGCTTCGTGCACGGCTGCTGTCGGCGGCGGCACAGCTCGCCAACACGCGAAGCGTATTTCCGGAGTCGCGCGATCTGTTCCAGCGGGCGCTGGCACTCTATCAGGGAATCGGGGATCGAGCAGGCGTTGCAACGACTCTCAACAATCTGGCCTGGACGGTCTGGATTATCGGTGACCTGACGCGCGGCGAAACTCTGTCGCAATCCGCGATGGACATGCATCGCGACTCGGGCAATGAACTGGGTGTCACGCTGTCGTTGAACAATCTCGCCTGGATAGCGATGGAGAGGGGGGATTACGAGCGCGCCGAGCAACATTTCGAGCACGTGATTTCGTCGCACCACGCGCGCGGCGATGAACGCGCGACTGCGTTCGCAACGAGCTGGCTCGGCACACTCGTCGCGCGTCGTGGCGATATTCGTCGCGCGATCGCGCTTCAGGAACAGGCAATCCGTATGCTCGAACCGGTCGCCGACAGCGGATTTCGAATGCTGTGCCGCGTGCGCCTCGTGGACGCGATGCATGCCGCGTTCGAGCCCGGTGCACACGCTGCCGAAATCGAGAACGTGTGCCTGCCGTCGCTGCGCTCCGAAGGAGGTCGGCTCTGGCCGATCGCTGTCGCGCTCACCACCCTCGGCACGATTCTCTGCGATGACGGAGAGCTGTCACGCGCGCGCGGTACGCTCGTGCGTGCGCTGGAGATCCGGCGCCAGACGGGGGCACTGCACGGCGTCGCAGAAGCGCGCCTCGCACTCGGAGCTGTGTATCACATGGAAGGCAATCGTGCCGTCGCGGCAGACACCCTGGCGCACGCACTGCGCGATGCGCAACGATTCGGCGCTGTGCCGATCCAGATCGAATGCATGGAAGCTATCGCTTCCATCGCCGCTGGCGAGCGCCGAGCCGTGCTCGCCGCGCAGCTCCTCTCATTTGCGGACGCCGCCCGGAGCGGAATGGGCGCACCGCGATCTCCGCGCCTCCAGTTGCAGCACGATCGCGTCCTGGAACGAATCAGAGCTTCCGCGGATGAGCACGAACTCGATTTGGCCATTCGTGCAGGGACGAACCTGCGGCTGTCAGAAGCGAGTGATCTTGCGAACAACGCTATCCGTCACTGATACCCGCTGGTCGTGGTGCCATCCGGGAGGCTCTCATGGCAGGAGCGCCAGCATTCCGCCATCTTGCCGCCGTCAAAACGCACCACGAAATTTTCCCATGCGCTACGTGCGACGAGCGAGGACTGAGTGCTGACGTGACAGAGGACGACATCCCGAACGCTCACGAGAATCTCGATCGTCCATGCGGCGGCCGGAAAGCGAGCGAGGTGCTCGGAGAGCGACGTCACGAACGCGAGCCGGTCACGTGACTCGGTGCCGAAATGGTCCCGGAAGTCATCCGCGAGAAACTGATCCGGCGAGGACAGCCCCTGACGCTGCAACATTTCCTCCAGGAACGAATAGAAGCACCCGGCGTTCGCGTCATGCGTGGCGCTCCCCGCAATCGAGTCGCTGTGCAAGCCCGTGCTGACCAGCGAGGCACGCGGTTGTGGCTGCGTCATTTTGGCGTTCCATGGGGATGCGTGTAAGATTTCTTTCGGGCCCGTAGAGACAAGCGACAATGCCGGGCCGGCTTTTTCACGGGCGACTGGTCGCCATTCATGCGCAAGCCCCTGGACGCATCCGAGGTTACCCAGTTGCTCCGGCGCTGGCGCGACGGTGACGCCGATGCGCTTGACGCGTTGTTGCCGAGAGTCTACGACCGGCTTCGAGCGATAGCGAGCGCGCGCCTGCGTGGAGAGCGAACCGATCACACCCTCGATACTTCTGCGCTCGTCCATGAGGCGTATTTCCGCCTCACCGAAGGAGTCGTGGCAGACTGGCAGGATCGAAACCACTTCTTCGCGGTTGCTTCGACAGCGATGCGCCGCGTGCTGATCGATCATGCGAAACAGCGACAGGCAGCCAAACGCGGCGGAGCGAGAGTTCGAGTCGACCTGGACCAGCTTCAACTGAGCGCCGCCGGAACTGCCGTCGATGTGGATCCGGAATCCCTGCTCGCACTGGAGAGCGCTCTCGTGAAGCTCGAGGCAAGGCACGGCAGGCAGGCCAAGGCGCTCGAGCTTCGCTACTTCGCCGGTCTCACTCTCGAAGAGGCGGCTACGGTACTGGGTACATCAGCGCCGACGGTGATGCGCGACCTGCGCTTCGCGGAAGCATGGCTTGCACGCGAACTGACTGCTGAGTCGCGCTAGCGTACGTCGAACCTAACGGTCCACCGTGGACATTCGCTCCTCGTTGTAACGCGGGCCTGACACCTTGTCGGGCGCAAGAGCGTCGTCCAGGCGATTCATGTCAGCGTCACTCAAATTCAGATCCATCGCCCGCGCGTTTTCTTCCAGCCGCTTCCGGTGCTTGGTGCCCGGAATCGGAACGATGTCATCGCCCTTGTGCAGCAGCCACGCGAGTGCGATCTGTGCGGCCGTTGCGCTGTTCTGCGTCGCGATTTCACGCACAACCGAAACGGCACGCATGTTCGCGTCGAAGTTCGCTCCCTGAAAACGTGGATCACCACGCCGGAAGTCGTCGTCCGGCAAATCCTCGGCACGCTTGGCCGATCCTGTCAGGAAGCCGCGACCGAGAGGACTGAACGGGACGAGACCGATCCCCAGTTCACGGAGCACCGGAATGATCTCCGGCTCCAGATTGCGCTCCCACAGCGAGTATTCGCTCTGAAGGGCCGCGATCGGATGAACGGCGTGCGCTCTGCGGATCGTCTTCTCGCCGGCTTCGGAGAGTCCGAGATAGCGCACCTTGCCCTCGCGCACGAGATCGGACATCGTCATCACGACCTCCTCGATCGGTACCGCCGGGTCCACGCGATGCTGGTAGAGAAGATCTATGTAATCGGTTTTCAATCTGCGCAGCGATCCCTCCACAGCCGAGCGGATATTCGCGGGACTGCTGTCGAGTCCGGTCGTTTTTCCCTTCTCGATCCGCCAGCCGAACTTGGTTGCGATTACCGCCTCCGACCGACGTCCGGCGAGTGCCTTCCCGACCAGATCCTCATTGGTGTACGGTCCGTACACCTCCGCGGTATCGAAGAAGTTGATGCCAAGCTCGAGCGCGCGGTGGATCGTCGCGATCGCCTCGGACTCGTCTCGCTCCGACGCGACACCGTAGCTCGCGCTCATGCCCATGCAGCCGAGTCCGAGCGGGGCGACTGTGAGTCCGTTGGTGCCGAGTGATCTAAGTGATCTATTGGAAGGCATTGATCTGTTCTCCATGGTAACGTGACCGCGTGCCGTATCAGACTAAGCTGTTACGGATTGCCGCGCCATGAGATTCATCACACCACCAGCCACAGCTATCACCAGCGCCCACACCATGATCATCGGCGTCGAAAGAAATCCGAGACCAAGCACGGCGTCCATCGAGTAGGCGCCCGGGCCGGTGAACAGTAGTCCGAACGCACCAATCGCATACAGCAACGGCACCTCGATTCCATTGTTCATCGCGAAAAGTCCGTTCTTCCAGTGCATGCTGACCGCCGCAACGATCATCACCGAAAGCATCAGCGCCGGGCCAAGCGGTCCGAGAAATCCGAGCGCCATCAGAATTCCACTGCCGACTTCAGTCGCCGCGGCGGTCGTCGCGAAGAAACGCCCCGGACGGAATCCGATCGAGTCGAAGAATCCCGCTGTTCCGGCAAGCCCGTGTCCGCCGAACCAGCCGAACAGCTTCTGGCTCCCGTGCGCCGCCATCAGCAGACCGAGCGCCAGTCTCGCCACCAGCAATCCAATTCCCAGCGTCGCCGGGTCCGTCATCGTCGTGTTCATGTAAGTGATCCGAGTGAATAGTGACTGTATGTTGAAACGTTGACTGTTATAACATGTATTTAAGCAAAAAAAATCAGACCACTTCCCGTATCCGCGCGAGCACGGTGACGAGCGTTGCGACGGAAGGTGCCGGGATTCCACGGAAAAGCCGCTGCTCAACGACCTCCAGGTCGGGGGTGGCCTGTGAGAGCACACGCTTCCCCTTCACGGAGATGCGCGCCGTCACGTGACGGCGATCCTCGGTGTCACGCTCCCGGTTCACGAGATCCATCTCCACCATCCTGTCCAGCAGCCTCGAGACGTCGGGCACCTTTGACACGAGGCGCTCCGCAATCTCCTTTCCGCAAAGGCCGTCCTTGCCTGCCCCCTGCAGAATTCGGAGGACATTGTACTGAGTCTGCGTGATGCCATGCGGCCGAAGCACTTCGTTCTCGGCGTTCTCCAGCACCATCGCGGTCCGCAGTATCGCCACCAGCGCCTCACTGGTCTTCCGCGTGAACGGCCGCGTCTGCCGTAGCTCCTGCTGCAGTGTTGTGGTCACGTCTGAAATATACATGTTATAACATGCAAGTCAAGCCCTGGGCCGACCGATCCGCCGTATTCCACTGGCACGGTGTCGACGCACGCCGTATATCCCATTAACGCCCCGCGGACCCAACTCGAGGCTCCCTCGGGGCGTATTCTCCGTATGTCCGACCTCCTTCCGGCCGGCGCAGACCTCAACCGTACGACAATGCACACCAGAAGCACGCGATTCACCCTCGCACTCCTCGGCGCCGCTCTCGCCGCGCCGGCCGTCTCTGTCAACGCGCAGAAAGCCGTCACCACCGCCGACTACGATCGAGCAACCCGGATGCTCGCGCCCAATCTGGCGCCGCTGGTGAGCGGCGGTGTCGTTGCAGCCACATGGCTCCCGGACGACCGCTTCTACTACAGGAACGCCACCGCGGGCGGTTCCGAATGGCTGCTGGTGAATCCCGCGACGCGGACGAGCATCGCACTGTTCAAAGCTCCCGAAGTCGTCCGTGCTCTCGCCCGTGCTGGTGCCGGAGAACTGGATCCCCGTAACATTCCGGCCCAGCGCGCCCAGCTTTCGGGCGACGGCACGCACGTGACCCTCGACATCGGCTCGCACCGATGGCGCTGCGAGGTGGGAGGCGGAACGTGCAACTCGGTGACCGATTCCACACCGCGAACCGGTCCGTTCGGACCGCCCCCAGCCGTCTCACCCGACGGGAAGACCATCGCGTTCATTCGTGACTGGAATCTCTGGGTCCGCGACGTCGCCAGCGGCAAGGAGAAACAGCTCACCACCGACGGCACCACCAATTTCGGCTACGCGACCGACAACGCGGGCTGGGTGCACAGCGACAGGCCGATCGTCAAATGGTCCCCCGATTCCAGGATGATCGCCACACAACAGCAGGACGACCGTCCGCTGGGCGAGATGTATCTGGTGGACACTCGAGTGGGTCATTCGCACCTCGAGCAGTGGAAAGGTGCATTTCCCGGCGACAGCGCGATCTCCATGATCCAGCGTGTCATCATTGACGTCGCGACCGGTAAGATGGTCAGGCTGCAAAGCCCGCCCGACTACCACCGCGCGATGCTCGGCGACGATCTGAACATGAACGACATCATCTGGAATCCGGACGATTCGCAGATCGCCTACGTGAACACCTCGCGCGACCACAAGCACGCCACCGTCAAGCTCGCCGACACGAAGACCGGCGTCGTCCGCACTCTCTTCGAGGAAAGCTCACCGACGCAGTTCGAATCCATCGCTGGCTGGCGCATCCTCTGGCCGCAGCACACCATCATCTGGTCGTCGGAGCGCGACAACTGGGGCCAACTCTACACGTACGATCTCAATACCGGCAAGCTGATCCGGAAGATCACCAATGGCGAGGGACCCGTTACCGGCATCGAGCACGTGTACGACAACAACCGCACGCTGCTGATAGAGGCGCTGGGACGCACCGCCGGCGAGGATCCATACTTCCGCCACTATTACAGCGTCGGTGTGGATGGCCACGGCTGGACCGCGCTCACTCCCGAGAGCGGCGACCATTCGATCCAGGTTTCATCGGACGGACGGTATTTCGTGGACAGCTACTCCACGCCCGATACCCCGCCCACGGTGGTACTCCGCGATGCGACCGGCAAGATCATCATGCAGCTTGGCAAGATGGACATTTCCAAACTGGTGGCGTCAGGATGGAAGCCGCCTATTCCCTTCACCGTCACCGCCCACGACGGCAAGACCAAATTGTACGGGCTGATGTTCCGGCCAACAAACTTCGATTCCACGAAGAAGTATCCGATCATCAACAACCCATATCCTGGTCCGCAGTCCGGCAGCGTGGGACCGCGAAGTTTCGTCCCCGCGCGCAGTGATCGCCAGGCTCTGGCGGAGCTCGGTTTCGTGGTCGTGACCGTTGACGGCATGGGCACTCCCGACAGATCCAAGAGCTTCCACGACGCCTACTACGGCGCGATGGGCCGCGACAACACGCTCCCGGACCAGGTTGCCACGATGAAGGAGCTCGCCACCCGCTACCCATGGATCGACATCGAGCGCGCCGGCATCTACGGCCACTCCGGCGGAGGCTTCATCACCGCTGACGGCATGTTCCGCTACCCGGACTTCTTCAAGGTCGGTATCGCCGAGTCGGGCAATCACGATCAGCGGAACTATGAGGATGATTGGGGCGAACGCTATCAGGGCCTGCTGGTGAAGACCGCCGACGGGAGCGACAACTACGCTCCCGAAGCGAACCAGACCGTGGCCAAGAACCTCAAGGGCCACCTGCTCCTGATGCACGGTTCGATGGACGACAACGTCCCGCCGACGAACACCGAGCTCGTGGTGGACGCCCTCATAAAAGCGAACAAGGATTTCGACGAAATCATCATCCCGAACGCGCGCCACGGATACGGCGCGGCTTCGAATTACATAATGCGCCGCCGTTGGGACTATTTCGTACGCTATCTGCTCGGTGCGGAACCGCCCAGGGAATACCTGGTGGAAACGTCGGCCGCGCGCAGGCGGTAGGAACCCGGTTATCGAAGCCTGCCCGACCCGCCCAAAAACGGGTCCATTCAGGTTTTCCTGACCGGTTCGTATCTGCGCCAGCGCCGCCCACAACGCGGGCCGATGAACATCGGCCCGCGTTGTGCTGTATAGGGTGAAAACACCGCAGCCGGAAACGCCTCCTCGGCCACTCGGGCACAGTAGTTCCGAGCTGGCCCCAGACGGGTCGCCTCTCATGGCTGGGATCGGCGCCACACTGCTGCGGTGGGCCCCCAACGAGCTCCCCGATGGCCACTCTTGTACTCGTAACAGTCGTTCTACTGCTGATCGCCTTGCCGGTGATCATCGTGAACCGCGATATCCTGTTCAACCGGACAGCGGGCCGCCGTCAGATCGCGGAAGCTCCGCTCCCCTTCCTGATATTCCCGCTGTCGTCCGAGGAGTCCCGGATCGTTCCGGCCGGACTTCCTGAATCAGGGCGTGATGAGGATGAAAGGCTTCTCGCCGATTCTGATGATGAGCGATCGGCGTGGACAGCAACGGGCTCGGCCGTCCCGAACGCGGAGCCTAAACCCTCCGTCCCTGCCGCGGCGACTGCCGAACCCTCTCCGCTCTGGCCACGTGCCCTGTCGGAGGAGGACTACGCGAACTCCGTCGCTGCGGACGCGACGATGGTTTTCAACCGTCCGGTGGATGAACCCGTGCAGATACTGCCGGGAAGACTGCGGGTGCTGTCGGGAGAGAACACGGGACAGGAGCTTCGCCTGTTCAACAGGCTTGGCGAACCACCCAGAATCGTGGTCGGCCGAGACCCGGGACCACCGCACGAACATATAACGCTGCGATCTCCAACGGTGAGCCGTCGGCACGCGCGCATGGAACTCGTTGATGGATGCTGGACCATCACCAACCTTTCGACCACCAATCCGGTCCTCGTCAACGATCGGGCGCTCGTGAAGGATGGCGCCACACGAAAGCTTGCGGACGGCGACCGTATCGAGCTCGGCGAGGTGGCCCTGCGCTTTCTCGCTAGTTGAGGCAAGGAATGGCTTCCAATACCTTCGTACCCGCTTCACCGTATCGAGACCTCTCCCCGGGCAGTTCCTTCGAAGACTCCTACGACGTGGTCCGGGAGCTGGGACGCGGCGGAATGGCCATCGTGTACCTCGTGCGCGAGCGCGCCACGGGCGAGGAGCGAGCAGTCAAGGTCATCCACACCAAGTTCGTGGACGACGCGGAAGCACTCGCGCGGTTCGACCGTGAAGCGCGCCTCGTTGCACAGCTCAAGCATCCGCACATCGTGGCCACTCACGCCGTTCGCTGGATCGACGGCGTGGGATTCGGGTTGGTGATGGATCACGTGCGCGGTCGCACGCTCAAGCAGCTGCTTGCCGATGGAGTTCCGATCCCGTTCGACAGGGCGACACGCATTCTGGACGATGTTGCAAGCGCGCTCGGCTACGCTCACGAACAGGGGATCGTGCATCGTGATGTGAAGCCGGAAAACATCTTCATTGACGAATTGACGGGCGACGCCCTTCTCGCCGACTTCGGGATCGCGCGATCCACGCAGAGCGAAACTCAGCTCACGCTCGCCGGCGCTGCGCTCGGCACGCCCACCTACATGGCTCCCGAACAAATTGACGGCGCCGCGGTCGACTCGCGGAGTGATCTTTACAGTCTGGGCCTGGTAGGCTGGGAACTGCTCACCGGCCGCCGCCCGTGGGATGGAGAAAGTCTCTACAACGTCATCTACCGGCAGAAGCACGACCAGCTCGCCGCGATCGATGCTCTGCGTCCCGACACTCCGCCGCAAATCGTGTGCGCCATTGAGGGATCGCTGGAGAAATCGCCAGCACAGCGCTGGCAGAACGCGGAAGAATTTCGCAAGCAGCTCACTTCACCGGATGAACCAGTCCGTCGAGCCAGGCTTGACATCGCCGCGGCCCCGGATGCAACAGTTGCGATACCGTTGCGGCACACCAGGCGAACATCTTCTCTCGTGCGCAATCTTGCGGCCGTCGGGGCGATGGCAATACTGCTCCTGAGTGGCACCCTGTTGTTTGCACGGACCGCACCGGCCTGGATTCCACTTGGCAGAGCGGGCACACTGCCAGGTCGCTCACAAGCGCCAGCTGGCGCGCAGATCGCTCGCCTGCCAGCGCGTTCCCCAGTCGCGGCGTATCAGGCCTCGCAGGACGCGAACGCGTTGGACGCGAATGCGTATTCGCCATCGCCGGGAAACATGGACACGTCCCGGGCTGGCGGGTCGGCGGCATCAACGTCCGGACTATCGGCCGAAGCTGCCCGAAGATCAGCTGATTCCCTGCGTCAGCTGGCCGTGGGACCTTTGACCACGCAGCCGGCTCCCGCAGAGACACGCATGTCTCCGGTGACTCCGGCAGCCACAGTGACTCCGGCGCGGTCCACAGCGACGCTCGCGCTCGCCGCCGGTGGCACGCACACATGTATCATCTCCGCCACGGGTACGGCCTATTGCTGGGGAGCAAACAACGACGGCCAGCTCGGCACCGGCGCAGCGCAGACGCGAACGATACCGGCCCCTGTTTCCGGAACGGCGCGTTTCGCGAACATCGCTGCCGGCCTGTCGCATACCTGCGCGCTGACCGCGCGCGGTGAACTGTACTGCTGGGGAAACAACGACAACGGTGAACTCGGTGATGGCAGCCACGTCTCTCACGGTGTACCCCAACGCCTCGCGTCATCGCAATCGTTCTCGTCCGTCGTCAGTGGCGCCGGATTCAGCTGCGCATTGACGGAGACAGCTGGTGCGGTGTGCTGGGGCGCGGGTGCGCGCGGCCAGATCGGAGACGGCGCTTCAATGGAACGCCTCGCACCTTCGCCCGTCAATGCGCGCGTCAACCTCGTAGCGCTCGCGGCCGGCTGGAATCACGTCTGTGGCTTGACTCAGAGTGGTGCCGCGTACTGCTGGGGAGCGAACGAATCTGGTCAGCTCGGCGATGGCACAACAAGCGATCGCGCCACGCCGACGCCGGTACTGTCGTTCGTCCGGTTCATCGCACTCACGGCGGGAACTGCGCACACCTGCGGTGTCACGGCCAGCCGCACGCTATACTGCTGGGGCAGCAACAACCGAGGCCAACTCGGCGATGGAACGCACAGCACGCACTTATCCCCGGTCGCATTGATCACGCCGGCCCGATTCCTGTCCGTCTCCGCTGGAGGCGCACACACATGTGCGCTGACGACCAGTCATCAGGCCATGTGCTGGGGAAGCAATGCGTACGGCCAGTTGGGCGATGGTTCCAACACAAGCGAATCCGCTCCTGCGATCGTCGCGGGTGAGCACGCGTTCTCGACCGTCAAGGCGTTCGGCGCTCATACCTGCGGCACAACCGCGTCAGGTGACCTGTTCTGCTGGGGCTACAACCTGGACGGCGAGCTCGGCGATGGCACACGCGAACATCGCAACCGTCCCACGTACATTGACAAACCGGCAGCCTGACACATGAAGTATTTCACACCATCACTCGGCAGTTATCGCTGGCGTACCGCAATTCTGCTCGCGGGAAGTCTCGCGTGCAGCAGCGGCGCTTCCGACGCTGTAGGTCCACCAGCTAATCCAGCCGCAATAGCAATCACGCCCAATGCGCCGGCCGTAGCACTCGGGTCGCAACTCGCACTGCAGGCGGAGGTGCGCGACGCGAGTGGACAGCTGGTCGCCGGTGCAAGTGTGTTCTGGTCAAGTTCCGACACCACGATCGCCGCCGTATCTCCAGCAGGTGTCGTCAGCGGAAGGAACGTCGGCACTGTTCAGATCGCAGCCAGCGCCGGTGGCCAGTCCGCCGTTGTGCCGCTGCAGGTGCTGCCAGTATCGGTCGCTTCCGTCACAATCGTGCCTGCTTCCCTCAGTGTCACCGTCGGCGCGATTGCCGCACTGAAATTCGTTGCTTACGACGCGGGTGGTAATACACTCTCGGGACGCCGTGCGGTGTGGGCGAGCAGCGCTCCACAGATCGTGACCGTCGATTCGCTTGGTAACGTCACGGGAGTTGCAGCGGGGAGCGCAACCGTCACGGCAACGACGGAAGGCAAGACTGGTTCGTCCTCAATCACCGTCGCTGTGATCCCCGTCGCGAGCGTTGCCGTCTCTCCAGGTTCGGCTTCACTGACCACGGGTCAATCCGCATCCCTCAATGCGACCGCAACCGACGCGAACGGCAACGTTCTGAACGGACGCCAGTTCACTTGGACATCGGCCAATGCGGCGGTTGCGACCGTCAGCCAGCTCGGACTCGTCAGCGCCACCGGTCCGGGAACGACGACGGTGTCTGCGACGTCCGAGGGGAAAGCCGGCTCGGCGCAGATCGTCGTCACCTCGCCCACGCCGGCGCCGGTAGCTTCAGTCACGGTCACACCGTCTACGGCGAGCGTCGCGACCGGAAGCACGGTAACACTTTCCGCCAATGTACGGGATGCAAACGGTGCAACTCTCTCCGGTCGCACCGTTACGTGGTCGTCCAGCTCGACGCAGACCGCAACCGTATCGAGCAATGGCGTTGTGACCGGAGTTGCGCCGGGCACGGCGACCATCACCGCGACGAGCGATGGCAAGAGCGGGACATCGGTGATAACAGTACCGCAGCCTGCGCCCGCGCCAGTGTCACGCGTTACCGTGAGTCCATCCACACTTACACTGAACCACAATCAGGGTGGAACGCTTACCGCGCAACTCACGGACGCCAACGGAAATGTTCTGTCCGGACGCACGATAACGTGGGCATCGAGCGACACCAGCAAGGTTGCGGTGACGCCAAGCGGTTCCACAGCAATCGTACTGGCATCCACGCGCAGCGGAACGGTCACCA
>JALYYT010000206.1 GCA_030946285.1 Gemmatimonadota bacterium | reverse complement strand
CATTCACGCGAACCGCGCCCGGCGAGGTGATCCTGGATTTCAGGGGGCCGCAAACCGGGGCCATCACCGTGAACGGCAGGCCCCTCGACGCGTCGGCCGGAAATGGACGACACATACGGATCTCGAGCACTTTGGTGAAGCCGGGCGAGAACCGGGTTTCCGTGGACTTCAAGGCGCTGATCGCTCCGGTCGGCGCCAGTATCATCCGGTATCGAGACGCGACCGACCAAGCCACGTATCTCTATACGCTTCTGGTTCCGTCGGACGCCAATCAGCTCTTCCCCTGTTTCGATCAGCCAGATCTGAAGGCGCGCACCACCCTGACGCTCACGATTCCGAGTGCGTGGAATGCAGTCGCGAACGGAATCGCGGTGCATAGTGACAGCGCGCGGCACCGGACAACGGTGCGATTCGCACCGACCCGGCCAATGAGCACGTATCTCATCGCATTCGCGGCGGGGCCATGGACGCGTGTCACCCGCAATTCTGGCGGGCGGGCGATCACGATGTATGTCCGCGCGTCCCGCGCCAAGGAGGTTGAAGCCGACTCGCTGATAAATGCCAATGCGCGCGCGTTACGCTGGTACGAGAACTACTTCGGCTACCGATATCCATGGCCCAAACTCGACTTCGTCCTCGCGCCCGCCTTTCCGTTCGGAGGCATGGAACATCCGGGAGCGATATTCTACAACGAAAACAGTTTCATTTTCCGTGAGCGCGCAACGCGCACTCAGCGAATCTCGCGCGATGCGACGATCTATCACGAAGTAGCGCACCAGTGGTTCGGTGACCTGGTGACCATGCGATGGTTCGATGACTTGTGGCTCAAGGAAGGATTCGCTACGTACATGGCAGCAAAGCTTCGCGCATCGCTCGAGCCGGGCTCCGGCGCGTGGGAAACGTTTTACCTGCAGAACAAGCCCGCTGCGTACGCCGTCGATCGCACCGCCGGAACAACCCCGGTCTGGCAGACACTCTCGAACCTGGATCAGGCCAAGAGCAACTACGGCGCAATCGTTTACAACAAGGCGCCCGGTGTGATAAAGCAACTCAATTATCTAGTGGGCGACTCCGCGTTCAGGGCGGGACTGCATGGCTACCTGGTGCAGCACGCATTCGCCAACGCAACGTGGCAGGACCTGCTGGCCTCCGTGGGAACTGCGGCGCACCGATCGCTCACGAAATGGGGGGAAGCCTACATACTGCGTCCGGGAATGCCTGTTATCGAACAGCATGCCACAACGCACGATGGAGTCCTACAGAGCGTGTCGCTTACGCAACGGCCAGCCAACAGTGTATCGGGATCTGGTGCATGGCCGATACGCACCGAGGTACTGGTGGCGTATCCGGGGGGCCGAGCAGACCACCTGCTAATTGACCTGAACGCCGACAGCACAGTCGCGAGATTCGCCTCGCCGCTGCCTGCCCCATCATACGTCTTCGCGAACGCGGGCGATCACGCGTATGCACTGGTCATCCCGGATTCAGCGAGTGCTCGATGGCTCGCTGACAGTGTCGGCTTCATCAAGGAGCCATTGACACGTGCGATGAGCTGGGATGCGCTCTGGGAGCTGGTGCGTCGCACGACACTCACACCGGAATCGTATCTGGCAATAGCCGAGCGCGCGCTGCCTGCTGAAACGGACGACCAGATCGTGGGCGCCCAGCTTCGCCATGTCACCCGTGCAGTGGAGGCGTATATCGCGCCTGCCAGACGCGACGCATTGCTTCCCGGGCTCGAAGATACCCTCCGAACAGTTGCGTCAGATCCGCGACGCCCTTATGAGATACGAAAACCCAATCTGGACGCGCTGATACGGGTGACCGGTACGCAAAATGGCCTCGCCTATCTCGATCGGCTTCTCGATTCCGCGACCGCGGCCGGCGCGCCGCTACGCGCTCCGACCCGATGGGCGATCATATCGCGGCTTCTGGCGACGAGTTATCCAACGGCCAGCGCACGTTTCGCTGCGGAAATGCGAGCGGATTCCACGAGCGAAGGAAAACGATACGCATTCATAGCCCGCGCGGCGACTCCTGACTCGGCACTCAAACGCGAGTACTTCAACCGCTACCTCGGCGATCCACAACTAAACGAGGAATGGGTGACGTCGAGCCTTGGAAGCTTCAACGACCCCGATCAGCAGACGCTGACAGTCGAGTACCTGCGGCCCGCACTGGACACGCTTCCCTGGCTTCAACGAAATCGCAGGATCTTCTTCATCGGTTCCTGGCTAGGCGCATTCATCGGAGGCCAGTCAACTCCACGCTCCGCCGCCATCATACATGAATTCCTCGACTCGCACCCGGAACTGGGGCTGGATCTGCGCCAGAAGATACTTCCGAGCCTGGATGAACTGGAGACAACCGTCGCTGTTCGGGGTGCTGATGGTGATCGCGGGCATCGTTGACAGATATTCGAGGCCGCAGGCAGCACAAACAAGCGCGCTCACGGGCAGAATGCCAATGAGCGCGCTTGTTTCAACGGAACGACTGGTGCAACAACGGTTGTGCGACGACTATTTCCTGAACAGTGCGAGGTACTCGCCGTAACCTTCTGCGACCAGCTTGTCTAAAGGGACGAAGCGCATTGCCGCCGAGTTCATGCAGTAACGAAGCCCCGTAGGCCGCGGGCCGTCGTCGAACACGTGACCCAGGTGGGAATTCGCGTGAGCGGAGCGGACTTCCGTACGGGTGTAACCGAGCATACGATCGCTGTCCGTCCTGATGTTCGCCGAAACGAGTGGGCGGGTGAAGCTCGGCCATCCGGTACCGGAATCGTACTTGTCAAGCGAGCTGAAGAGTGGCTCTCCGGACACAACATCCACATAGATACCGGCCTGATGGTTGTTCCAGTATTCGTTGTGGTACGGCGCCTCGGTCGCGGCCTTCTGCGTCACATTGTACTGCTCGGAATTGAGCCGGGCGCGAAGTTGTGCGTCCGTCGGTTTGGTGTAGGTAGTCATGGTCCTCGTCTGGTACTGTTGAGCGTGCACCGAAGGAGCGGCAAAAGCGACAAGCGCGAAGCCGACCGAGAGCCCCAGCAAATTGCGATTGAAAACTGATTGAAACGATGACATGGAGCGTATCCTGATGGGTGGTGAACAAGCACCGGGGAGTCTCCAGACTCCTGTATCAAGTACGCCGTAAAGGCCGTTTTGGTTCTATCCCCAGTCCGGGCCTAGTGCATGTCCGGCGCCGGGCCGGACCGTGCGGTGGGGGCCTTGAGCAGGAGGACTGCGGGCGCCACCACGATAAAGGTGAGCATGATCATTATCCATGCATCGTTGTAACTAAGCATGGCGGCCTGGCGGGTAATGGTACCCTCGAGCATTGCATACCACGTCTGGAGCGCCGTCGTCGCCGGAATTCCGTGGCTGACCAGTCCCGCAACGACCTGCTGCTGCCGGGCCGCGAGCGCAGGGTTGGTCGAGTAGGTATTCGCGATCAGGTCGGCGCGGTGTATCGCCGTATGCGTGGTGACATATGTGCTGAGGATGGCGATTCCGAAGGATCCTCCCAGCTGTCGCGAAAGGTTGATGAGGCCTGACGCCTGCTGTGCCTCGCTCGGCTTGAGCACGCCGTATGCGACGTTATTTATCGGGGTGAACAGGAAGCCCAGCGCGAGACCGCGGAAGATGAGTGCATAGCGGACGTCGCTCTCTCCCGCCTGTGGCGAGAGATGCCCGAGTTTCCACATCGCAACGGTGAAGATCGAAATGCCGATCGCTATCAGATATCGGCCGTCGACTAGCGGCTTTGCGCCGTTCAGCAGCTTGCCGCAGATGATCGCGCCGATTGCTGTCGCTATTCCGCCGGGAAGGAGCGCGAGACCCGTGTCCATTGGCGTGAGCCCAAGGATGCTTTGCGTGAACAGCGGGAAGATGAAAGTGCCGCCGTAGAGACCGAAGCCCAAAGCGATGAAGAGGAAGATGGAGGCCGCGAGCTGGCGATTCTTGAGCACTCGGAAGTTCACGACCGGGTGCTTGTTCCGCGAAGAAAGCTCCCACCACAACATCACCGCGAGACATGCACCGGAGAGAACCGAGAGACGAAGGATGAGGCCATCCGAGAACCAATCCTTCCTGTTTCCCTCTTCGAGCACATACTGGAGCGAGCCGACACCAACCATGAGGAGGATGATCCCGATGAAGTCAACGCCGCCTTCCCTACCCCGTTTTCCCGGGGGATCGTGCAGGAACGACGATACGACGAACGCAGACGTGATCCCGATGGGGATGTTGATGAAGAAGCACCAGTTCCAGCTATAGTTGTCCGTGATCCAGCCGCCGAGGGTGGGACCGAGGGTTGGCGCGACGATGATCCCGAGGATGAAGATCGCCTGAACGAGACCCTGCTGGTCTCGAGGGAAGATCTGGCGGATTGTTGCCTGCGCGGTCGAAAGCAGGGCTGCACCGCCGGCCCCCTGGACTATTCGCCAGATGACAATCTCAGTGAGACTCGTGGATGTGCCACACAGGAAGGATGCGACAACGAAGAGAATTATCGAGAAGGTCAGGTAGTTTCGTCTGCCGAACGTCTCGGTGAGGAACGCCGTGAGCGGAAGTACCACGACGTTCGACAGGATGTAACCCGTGAGGACCCACCCGATCTCTTCCAGCGTCGCCCCGAGGTTTCCCGCCATCTGCGGAAGCGCCACGTTGACGATGGTCGTATCCAGCACCTCCATCACCGCAGCGGTGATGAGGCCGAAAAGGATCAGCCAGCGGTAGGGGTTGAGCTCTTCGGATTCGGCGATCCTCGTACTCGGTGCAGTTGCGGTTGTCATGGATGATTGGAAGAAAAACGACGTTCCGGATCGGGGCTAGTGGGCGGACGGCTCTAGTCCCTTCCGAGCCGGTAAATTCTCGAGGAAGAATTCCATCATCCGTTCAGTATTCAGCGCGGAGCGGCCTTCGTCAGGTCCCACCTGAAGGTCGAAGCTCTTTCCTGCTGACTGGAGCGCCTTGACCAGTTGAAGGGTGTTGGAGTTGTGGACATTGTTGTCCGC
>JALYYT010000190.1 GCA_030946285.1 Gemmatimonadota bacterium | reverse complement strand
TTATTGAGGGATTCCCGCTTTCGCGGGAATGACGGAGGCGGAGCGCACTCGGAGGGATTCCCGCTTTCGCGGGAATGACGGCGTCACTTCGTCACCCCGCGTCCGAATCCCCGCCGTCCTCCTCGGGTGCCTGCTCCGCGCCCTTGATCTCCGCCGTACTCGGCGCGATCGTCGCCGCGCCGTTCGACGTCAGGATCGCATTCACCGGCTTCAACTCCGCCAGCGTCGTCTGCAGCGCACGCAGTTGCGCGTCGAGCTGCGCTGAAAGAATCGTGTACACCTCGTACGACTGGTCCGTCGGCTTGTACGCCGCGCCACCGACCACGCCCGCAAGCGCCGCGATCTTGTTGTTGATCCGGATCGGATAGTTGAGCGGATCCTCGCTCGCATGACTCTGTGTCTGATAGATCGTCGACTCGATCGTCGAGAGACTGCGCAGCAGCGGCGCCGTCTGCGCATCGAACGACGTGCGCGCCGAACCGGTGAGTCGCTTGCTGCGATCGCCGATCTGCCAGCGGACGTTCCTGATTGTACGTACGGCGTTGTTCGCCGCGCTCAGCGTGTCACGCATCTTCACCAGGAACGCGAACTGATCGTTCAGTTCCTGCTGCGTCGAATGCACACGCGGGTCCTTCAGCAATTCGAATTTCTGCGTCTGCGTCACTCCGCCGGTTGTCATGCGGACGGAGTACGTCCCCGGAGGCGCGAGAGGACCTGTGACACCACCACCCCAGAACACCAGCCCCTTGAACGTCGCCGCATCAGGGTAGCGCAGATTCCAGTCGAACGTGTTCAATCCCTGCTTGTTCGGAACCCGCGGCGTCTGCGGCCCACCGCGGCGCCCGCTACGCGCGCGATCGCCCTCGCCAGGCAGCTTCTCGAGAACCTTGATGCTGTCAGCGTTGATACCCGCCTTCACCAGACTGTCGTGCACCGCCGCCTTCTTGGTTCCAGCCTCGACACTGTCGACCACGCCTGCAGAATCCAGATCGCTCGTGAAGTGACGGATCAGATTCCCCTTCGCGTCCAGGAAATCCAGCGTCACCACCTGTCGCGGCGACTTGACCCAGTAGTAGATCACCGCCCCCGAAGGAGGGTTCGCGGCGCGCGGCGGTCCGCCCGTCGCACCAGTCGTCGCGCCACCGTAGAAGCTCGCGCGGTAAACCTTGTCCGGCGCGAAAAGATGTGCCGGTGAAGCGACGATCGCCGGAGTGAGCTGACGCAGCGGCGAGATGTTATCCATGATCCAGAACCCGCGCCCGTGCGTCGCCGCGATCAGGTCGCCGTTCTTGACAGCCAGATCGTGCACCGGAACGATCGGAAGATTGCGTCGCAACGTCTGCCAGTGGCCACCGTCGTCGAACGAAACCCACACACCGCGCTCCGTTCCCGCATACAGCAGCCCCTTCCGCGCCGGATCCTCGCGCACAACGCGCGTGAACTCGGTGGATGGAATGCCGTCCACGATCGGCGTCCATGTGCGACCGAAGTCCGTCGTCCTGTACATGTACGGCCGCATGTCGTCGAGCTGGTACCTGTTCGCCGCGACGTACGCCGTTCCTGCGGAATAGTGCGACGGCTCGATGATCGAGATTCGCGTCCACTCCGGAAGTCCCTTCGGCGTGATGTCAGTCCACGTCTTGCCGCCGTCACGTGTCACGTGAATCATCCCGTCGTCCGATCCCGCCCAGATCACTCCCTTCTGCACCGGCGACTCGGCGATCGCGAACACCGTACCGAAATACTCCACCGACGTCTGATCCTTCGTGATCGGTCCGCCAGAAGCACCGAGTGTGCGCGGATCATGTCGCGTGAGATCCGGACTGATCGCCGTCCAGTGCTGCCCCTCGTCCGTCGTCCTGAAGATCACGCTGCTGCCCATGTACATCACGCTCGGATTCCACGGCGAAAGTACAATCGGAAACGTCCATTGAAAACGGTACTTCGCGTCCGCCGCATCGTGTCCCATCGGGTTGTCAGGCCACGGATTCACGTCGCGGCTGAGCCCGGTGCGCGTATCGAATCGCGTGAGGAGTCCGCCGTACGATCCCGCAAACACGACGTTCGGAGAATCCGGACGCACGGCGATGTATCCGCTCTCACCACCGCCCACGTCCTGCCAGTCGTCGATCCCGACGCCTCCATCCTTCGCACTCGGCCCGCACAGCGTCGAGTTGTCCTGCTGCGCGCCACACACGTGATACGGGAAATCCGTCGTCGTCTCCACGTGATAGAACTGCGCCGTCGGCTGATACTCGGGCGTCCACGACTCGCCACCATCGACCGTGACTGTTGCTCCGCCGTCATTCGACTCGATCATCCGCTTCGGATCGGTTGGCGAGATCCAGAGATCGTGATTGTCGCCGTGCGGGACGCTGATCGACTTGAACGTCTTGCCGCCATCGGTGGAGTGCATGAATCCCACATTCGTGCCGTAGACACCATTCGGATCCTTCGGATCGGCGAACACACGCGAGTAGTACCACGCGCGCTGGCGCAGACCCCTGTCGCTGTTCGTCTTCGTCCACGTCGCGCCGGCATCATCGGACCGGAACACACCGCCCGAATCAGCCTCGATCACCGCCCACAACCGTCCTTCCTTCGCCGGCGACGCCGTGATCCCGATGTTGCCGATGATTCCGGACGGCAGCCCGGTGTTGTGCGTGATCTCGGTCCAGTGGTCACCGCCATCGGTAGACTTGAAGATCCCGCTTCCCGCGCCGCCGGAAACCAGCTTCCACGGCTCGCGATATGCTTGCCAGAACGCCGCGTACAGCGTCTGCGAGTTGTGTGGATCGATGACGAGATCCGTGATTCCCGTCGAATCGTTGCGGAACAGAATCTTCTTCCACGTCTTTCCGCCATCGGTCGTCTTGAACACGCCGCGCTCGGCGTTCGGACCCCATACGTGACCCTGAGCGCCGACGTAGACGATGTCCGGGTTCTTCGGGTCGATGCGCACCCGCGAGATCTGGCGTGTGTCGCCGAGTCCCGTGAACGCCCACGTCTTTCCCGCATCGGTCGACTTGAAGACACCATCGCCGTGCGAGACGTTGCCGCGAATGGGCGACTCGCCAGTGCCGACATACACGATGTTCGGATTCGATTCACTGACCGCGATGGAACCGATCGTTCCGCCGAAATACTTGTCGGTGACCGGCTTCCAGGTCGTGCCGCCGTCAGTCGTCTTGAAGACCCCGCCACCCGTCGTGCCCAGGTAGTATTCGCGCGGTCGGCTCGCCGAGCCGGCAACGGCGACCGAGCGGCCACCGCGGAACGGACCCAGCTCGCGCCATTTGAGCGCCGTGAAGGCAAGAGAGTCGTATGGAGTGGCAGGACCCTGCGCGAGAGTCGGGACTGCCGACACCGTTATGAGAACTAGCAAACGGCTGAGAAACTGGCTGGCTTTCACTTACCCCTCCACCATGGGAATAAAGAACTGCTGTCATTCCCGCGAAAGCGGGAATCCCTATGAGTCCGCACT
>JALYYT010000176.1 GCA_030946285.1 Gemmatimonadota bacterium | reverse complement strand
AACATGTGGTGAGCCCACACGCCGAAGCCGAGGAATCCGATGAGAATTCCCGAGTAGACCATCACCGGGTAACCGAACAATGGCTTCTTCGAGAACGTCGGAAGAACTTCGCTCACAAGTCCGAACGCCGGCAGGATGAGGATGTAGACTTCCGGGTGTCCGAAGATCCAGAACAGATGCTGCCACAGCAGCGGGTCGCCGCCTGCGGCTACTTCGTAGAACTGCGTACCGAAGAAGCGGTCCATCAGCAGGAAGAACAGCGCGACCGTGATCACCGGGAATGCGAGCACGATCAGGAACTGTACGACGAACGCCATCCACGTGAAGATCGGCATGCGCATGAGCGTCATGCCAGGCGCGCGCAGGTTGATGATCGTCGTGATGAAGTTGAATCCAGCGGCGAGTGACGACACGCCGAGGATCTGGAGGCCGATCACCCAGAAGTCGATGTTGACTCCCGGCGAGTACGCACGCGTCGTCAGGGGAACGTAGCCGAACCAGCCGCCATTGGGCGCGTGGTTGAACAGGATCGGAATGCTGATGAACAGTCCGCCGAACAGATACACCCAGTAGCTGAATGCATTCAATCGGGGGAACGCCACATCTCGCGCCCCGATCTGCAGCGGGATGAGGAAGTTGAAGAACGCTGCACTCAACGGCATGATCGCGAGGAAGATCATCGTCGTGCCGTGCATCGTGAATATCTGGTTGTAAAGCGCCGCGCTCACCAGATGGCGGTTAGGACCTCCGAGCTGCGCACGCAGGATCTCCGCCTCCAGTCCGCCGACGAGGAAGAAGAACAGCGCCGTGAACAAATACAGCGCGCCGATCTTCTTGTGATCGGTGGTAGTGATCCAGTCCCACACGGAGCTCTTGTAGGTGAGCACCGCGGCCGGTGCCGGCTCTGGAACGAACGGATGGAGCTGCGGGGCAGTCGTGTCGATGACAGTAGTTGCCATTTTTATTCGCGCCTACTTGAGAGCTTGGAGGTATGCCACCAGATCCGCGATCTGCTGGTCTGACAGCCCGGACGGCGTAACCGTTTTGGTCTGCGGATCGTACTGACCCTTTCCGAGCGTGGGCATCAGAACGCCGGACTTCATGATGCGCGCGTTCTTGACCCAGCGTGAAAGGTGCTGCTTGTCGTTCACGTACATTCCGGCCGCGATCGCTATGCGGCTTCCGACATGCGTGAGGTTCGGTCCGATCACGCCGACTGCGAGCGGGTTGCCGGACACCGCGTGACATGCGTTGCAGGTTCCGGCGCCCACAAAGAGCTTCTCTCCCGCCGCCGGATCACCCGACAGGCGATCGTCGAACTTGATTTCGTCCGGAAGCGGCGTGTGTGGAATAGCGTACTCCGGCACCTGTGAGCGCGGCAACACGTAACTGGCGAGCTGCGCAGCAGTGGCCGTCGGAGTTGCGGGCGCGATCGGTGCTGGTGTCGTGATCGATTGTGTCGTCGTCACAGCGGCCTTGCCCACGGCCTCGGCTACGCCCGCTGGGACGGTTGGAACCGTTGGGACGGCTGTCGGAGCGGCGGGCGCCGCCGCCGGACCGAAGAAACCCGGAGCCTGCTCATGCGTCACCCAGCTCGCGAACTGCTGGGGCGTCACCGTTACTACCCGGAAGTGCATCTCACCGTGTGAATCACCGCAGTACTCGGTACAGAACCCATTCCATACTGTCGTCGCGACGTTCGTGTCGGGCGTGAACCAGATGTAATTCGTGTGGTTCGTGATAGCGTCCCGCTTGCCGGCGAGCTGCGGAACCCAGAAGGAGTGGATCACGTCGTTCGAGCGGAGCACGAGGTTCACCGTGCGTCCCTTGGGGATGTAGATCTCGTTCGCGGTCGTGATCTTGTACTCGGGATACCGGAACTCCCACCACCACTGGTGACCATACACTTCGATCACGAGCGAATTGGCCGGAGCGGGGGCCTGCGTCTCGAATATGGTCTTGACCGTCGGAACGGCGATGAACGCCAGAATTGCGGCGGGGATAAGCGTCCACGTGATCTCGAGAATCACGTTGCCGTGCGTTTGCGGTGCGGTGTCACTCTCGTTCCGCCTGCGGTAGCGGATCACCACATAAAGAAGCGCCGCCTCGACCAGCACGAAGACGATCGTCCCGAAAAACAGCAGACGATTCCACAGAAAGTCGATCGAGCGACCGAGGTCCGAGTGGGGGGTGAATGTTGTGTTGGGGTAGCTTTGAGCGCAGGCCGCGAGCGCCAACGCGAGCACCGCTGCAACTCCGAGTGGAGCGAGCCGGCGCAGGCGAGGAGAGCCTATCATGGTAGTAGGTTGAGGGTGGATCCCTGGAGCAGAGGTAAGATAGGCTGTAGTGCAGGGGTGGGCTACCCGCACCTACCCGCGAGTTGGGCTGAAATTGTCAGCGGGTCTCGCATGCCTCCACGGCGGCTCGAAGGCCGAGCCGCCAGCAGTGTCACCGCGCCTTCGGGCGCGTCATTGCTTCCGGATCGAGCAGCTGGTCGAGCTCAGCGCGCGTCATGAGCCCGCGGTCGCAAACGATGTCGTAAACCCCGCGACCGGATTGCAGCGCGTCCCGCGCGACGTCGGACGCGGCTTCGTAGCCGATCACGGGCACCAGGGCGGTCACTATGCCGATCGAATGTTCAACAAAGTGACGCATACGCTCCGGGTTTGCTGTAATCCCGTCAATGCAGCGCGTCCGGAGGACGTCGCAGGCGTTACGCAACATGGACATTCCCCGCAGCAACCGGTAGGCGATCACCGGCTCGAACACGTTCAGCTGAAGCTGTCCCGCTTCGGCGGCCATGGTCACGGTGACGTCGCCGCCGATAATGTCGAAACAGACCTGGTTCACGACCTCGGGAATGACGGGGTTGACCTTGCCCGGCATGATCGAGGAACCTGGCTGCATCGCCGGCAGGTTTATCTCACCGAACCCGGCCCGCGGTCCCGATGACAGCAGCCGGAGATCGTTGCAGATCTTGGAAAGTTTGACCGCACAACGCTTTAGCACGCCCGAAAGTTGCACGAACACGCCAGTGTCGGCTGTCGCTTCCACCAAGTCGGGAGCGGTGATCAGAGCCAGTCCGGTCACGCGCGACAAATGCCTGCGCACGGACTCGGCGTAGCCTATCGGCGCATTTATCCCGGTTCCGATGGCGGTGGCGCCCATGTTGATCTCGAGAATCAGCTGCCGAGCCTCGCCCAGCCGGTCCACATCCTCGAGTATCGTGTGCGCGAACGCGGTGAACTCCTGGCCGAGCGTCATGGGGACCGCGTCCTGAAGCTGCGTGCGTCCCATCTTGATGAACGCGCTGAACTCCTCGCCCTTCCGAAGAAATGCACCTGCCATCGCGCCCATGGACTCCTGCAATTCCGTGATGCTCGCGTGCAGCGCCAGCTTCACGGCGGTCGGATACACGTCGTTCGTGGACTGACTCAGGTTGACGTGGTTGTTGGGATGCACGATGGCATAATCTCCGCGCGGGCGGCCGAGCGACTCGAGGGCGAGATTGGCGATGACTTCATTGGCGTTCATGTTCGTGGACGTGCCAGCGCCGCCCTGTATCATGTCCACGGGAAACTGCGACGACAGCCCGCCGGCCCGGAGCGTGTGGGCGGCGTTGACTATCGCGCGCCCGATGGACGGGTCGAGGAGTCCCAGTTCCTCGTTGGCAAGAGCAGCCGCTTCCTTCACCGAGGCCAGGCCCGCAATGAGCGTTGGAAACTCGCCTACAGTCGTCCCCGATATCGGGAAGTTCTCCAGTGCGCGGAGCGTCTGGACCCCATACAGGGCCTCGGAGGGCACGTCGCGGTCGCCCAGCAGGTCGTGCTCGGTACGGCAGTCACTGGATTGAGTGTCGGTGGGCTTGGTTGTCGGCTGCATTCGACACAAGGTATGCCCCCGAGCCCCATTTGGGGACTCGGAATCGCGCGGGGATTGCGAGGCGTTATGGATGAAGGGCCTCTCGACCACCACGCGACAACCTTATTTTGCATTGATGGAACCACTTGACCGTACGCCGGAAGTTGCCGCGCCGTACGACCCTGCCGCCGTCGAAGCACGCTGGCGCGCCCGCTGGGCCGAACGCGGAACGAATGTCACCGACATCAGTCACGCCACGGATCCCTACTACGCGCTCATGATGTTTCCCTATCCGTCAGCGGAAGGGCTGCATGTCGGAAACATGTTCGCGTTCACGGGCAACGACATCTTTGCCCGCTTCCAGCGCATGCAGGGACTGGATGTCTTCCAGCCACTGGGCTACGACGCGTTCGGTATCCACTCCGAGAACTATGCGCTCAAGGTCGGCGTGCATCCGGCGGAGATGATCCCGCGCAACATCGCCAACTTCAGAAGACAGCTCGAGCGCGGCGGACTGATGGTGGACTGGTCGCGCTCACTCTCCACGACCGATCCGGAATACTATCGCTGGACACAATGGGTATTCCTCAAGCTGCATGAACAGGGTCTCGTCTACAAGAAGGCGGCAGCCGTCAACTGGTGTCCGACGGACAAGACCGTTCTCGCGAACGAGCAGGTTATCGCGGGAGCGTGCGAGCGTTGCGGCAGCATGGTGGAACAGCGGTTTCTCGAGCAGTGGTTCTTCGCAATCTCGCGTTACAGCGACCGGCTGCTGTCGAATCTCGAGAAGCTGGACTGGTCCGAGACGACCAGGACTGCACAGCGGAACTGGATCGGCAAGTCGGAAGGTGCCGAGATCTGGTTCGACGGTATCAACGTGTTCACGACGCGTGCGGACACGATCTTCGGCGCTACGTATGTCGTGCTCGCTCCCGAACACCCGCTGGTTGGCGCGCACACGACCGAAGCACAACGAGCCGCGGTGGAGCAATACGTCGAGCGCGCCGCGCGTCGCGATCTCGTATCCCGCAAGACGACGAAAGAAAAGACCGGTGTGGCAACAGGGAGCACCGTCACCAATCCTGCAACGGGAGAGCAGATCCCCGTCTGGGTTTCGGATTACGTGCTCATGGAGTACGGCACTGGAGCCATCATGGCCGTGCCGGCACACGACGAACGTGATCTTGAATTCGCGCACGGATTCGAGCTGCCTGTAAAGCAGGTGGTGCGCGACGACGAGACGCTTGTTGATTCAGGTGCGTTCTCTGGCATGACCGTGCACGAGGCAAAACGCGCTATCGTCGATTCGCTGGCCGCTAGCGGCAAGGCGAAGCCAGTCACGAATTTCCGCCTGCACGACTGGTGCATCTCGCGGCAGCGATACTGGGGACCGCCGATTCCAGTCATCTACTGCGACAAGTGCGGAGTGGTGACGGTGCCGGAGAAGGACCTGCCCGTATTGCTCCCCATGATCGAGGATTTCAAGCCGGACGACTCCGGGATTTCGCCCCTCGCGCGGCATGACGAATGGTATCGCGTTCCGTGCCCAACGTGCGCGGGTGATGCACGACGCGAGACCGACGTGTCGGACACGTTTCTGGACAGCGCGTGGTACTTTCTGCGCTACCCGAATGTCGGGGACGATACGCAGGCCTTCGATCCAGCCGCTACGCGGAAGTGGCTGCCCGTCGATTCGTACATCGGTGGTAACGAACACGCAGTGCTGCACTTGCTGTATTCGCGTTTCGTGACAATGGTTCTGCACGATGCCGGCCTGCTCGACTTCGAGGAGCCATTCACCAAGTTCCGGGCGCATGGACTCATCATTCGCGAGGGTGCGAAGATGTCCAAGAGCAAGGGCAACGTGGTGAATCCCGATGAGTACATAGACACCTGGGGAGCGGACGCGTTTCGTACGTACCTCATGTTCCTCGGACCGTTCGAGGAAGGGGGCGACTTCCGCGACAAGGGAATCTCCGGCGTCAGGCGATTCCTCGACCGTCTCTGGGCATCGGTTCGTGATGCGACGACTGATGGCGCGCCGGACGCCGAAGTCGAGCGCAAGCTTCACGCTACGATTCGCAAGGTGTCCGAGGACGTCCCCAGGCTCGGGTACAACACGGCGATTGCGGCGATGATGGAGTACATGAATACGCTGCGAAAGGGCGACCGTGTACCGCGGCGCTCTGAAGTAGAGCCTCTGGTTCAGCTCGTCGCGCCGTTCGCGCCACACCTCGCCGAGGAACTGTGGGAACAGCTCGGACACGAAGGGACCGTATTCGATTCCACATGGCCGAAATTCGATGCCGCACTGCTTGTGGCCGACGAAGTCGAAATCGCGGTGCAGGTGAACGGAAGGATGCGAGGCCGTCTTCGCGTCTCGCGGGACGCTGACGAAAGGGATGTGCAGGCGCGCGCGATGGAAGATCCTGCAATAGCGAAATTCGTCACCGGTGCTCCGAAGAAGGTCATCTTCGTTCCGGGACGAATGCTTAACATCGTCGTTTAGTCGGAACATTCCGATGCGCGAATGCAGTCGCGCATCGGACTGTTCTGTAGCGCGCGGCTATCGTCGCTGGAACTCGGGCGCGCCAAGCGCCAGGCCGATTATCTGACCCAGCGCAGTACGGTTCTGCGACATGTTCGCGATCGTCGCGCCGGCTGCGAGCGGGTTGCTCCCCTGAACTAGAATCGATCGCGTTTGCGGTGAGGCGTCAGCGCCCAGGAACTCGTACACGACACTGTCAACCTGCATCGCACGCGATGCGGACGCGAGCCGCGCATACGGTGGCCACTTCGCGACGGAAGCTCCGGGGATCTGTCCGGTGGACAGCTGGATACCGAAATTGATCCGGTTCAGTATCGAGCCGGTATTGAGCCACGCATCGGCCGTTTCAGGATAACCGTCCGGAGCGAGATGCCCCCAGAGCGGCTCGCCCAGTCGCGCGATCGCCTGGACATCTCTCTGCAGAGTATCCGGCGTTGCATCGAGAGCGCGCAGTGCGCTTGCCGCAATCTCGAAGGGCGACTTAACCTTCGCCCGGTAAGCGGCGGCCGAAAAGAATTCCGGCGATCCGATGATCGTGCGCATCACCTGCGCAATGTCGCCATCGGTCTGTGTGAAAGTCGTCGCAGCGCGGTTAACAAGCTCGGTTGACGGCGAGTCGCTGACGAAACGGCGGCACAGCTTGAGCGCGATGAAATGCGCCGTCGCCGGACTCCGCGCGAGGATGTCCAGCAGTCGCTCACCCTCATCGAGGC
>JALYYT010000140.1 GCA_030946285.1 Gemmatimonadota bacterium | reverse complement strand
CGAAACACCAGCTCGGCGGTAACGATCGGAACGGAATGATTCTCGACGACGATTATCTGCATCCCGTTGTCGAGCGAATCCGCGTGCATGATCCGGTCGAGGGTAGCTCGTTGAGCGCCGCAGTCCGATGCACCGATCCCCAAACCCAGGCCAGCAAGAGCAATAGCGACGAAAAGCTTGCGCAGCATGCCTCCCCCCCTCGCGTGAGGTTGTACGGAGCAAATCTATGCCCGTCCGGTCGGGCCGGCGATAGGCTGATTATTCTGCTCCGGGTAAGGGATATGCGTTTTTGTGCGCCTGGTTACTGTCACGGCGAAAGACAAAGGCTGCGTTCTGGTGCCCACGATCGTCATGCAGCACCCTGCGATTCGCTCCCTCCCGGAAGCGAGATCGTGTGGACGCTGCTACGAATCCGACTCCGCGGTGTCGGGTTCAGCTGACACCGATTCGGTCAGATTGCTGGCGCCACAAGGGATGGTCAACGTGAATCGGGACCGAGGCCCGGTGTGCTCTGCACTGTCAGGTCGCCATCGTCAGCAAATGCCGGGGCCGATCCAATTGTCGATCCGCCGCCAGCGCTATCGAGGTCAGGAACATTCTGCTACGCAACTCGCTGTCCGGTCGCCCGGTCAAAGACGAACAACGCCGGGCGTGAAACTGGCAGGATCGCCGTCCACAACTCGTGTCCGGTTAGCCGGTCGATTGCTACGATCCAGGGTTCGGACCTGATGCCCCGCGCGTGCAGAAAGTGCCATTCAGCAGCGAAAACGGTATCACCGCTTATCCGAATTCACAACGCCGTGCCTCACGGAATCACGGTGATGCCTCCAGCTCCGGTCACCCCACTAACCGCCGCGTGGATGACCGTCGTCCCAGGCTTTACTGCGTGCACGACAACCCGACCCGTCGAATCCGTGGCCTCGAGATGCACGATGGACGAATCCGCTACGGACCACGTGAACCGGCCCGGATTCGTCAAAAGGACTTGCGCCGAGAATGCTATCGCGCGCGCAGTTGTAGTATCGCCGACACGGAGCGAGCCGCTGTTTACCGAAACGTATGCATAGTCAACGCGCAGGGGAGCAGTTGCGCTCCTGCGACACGCTGTGACGAGCGTCACTGACAGAAGAAGCACGGATGCGACGCCTCGCGTCGTTTGGATGTGGCCATGGCAACGGCGTTTAACCGCGCGCCGCGCCTGAGCGACAGTCTCAGGATGTGTGGGCTTGACCTGAACGATCTCCATTGTATCCCCCCTTTCCCGAGTAATTGCTGGCCATTGCTCGTCATGGTTCGTCCGTCTTATCCGAACGACGAAAGACAAACGCTGCTTCCTGATGCCCCCGGTCTGCACATTCTCCGTCCAGCGTTCCGCTCCCTTCCAGCAGCTTTCCGCCATTCCAGAGATCCAGAGTCGCGCTGAGCGTAGCCGTGCAATCGTGCTTCGCGGGGTAGCGCAGCGGAAACGAGATCGTTACTCCGCGAGAGTCACGACGTACGGTCACCGGCGCGGTGATCTGCACTGAATCGAGTCCCGCGCGCGCGGAAGTAATTCCACCCGCGGTCTGCAACGAAAGCTTCATCCTGACGCGCGCGTCGCCAATGTGCATCTCGCCTGCCCAGTCTCCGGCGAGCGAACCCCTCGCCGTGTCAACAGCTGGTGCGCCGGCGCGGGGTAGCGCGTACGCCACTACGTAGTCGCCCATCGCGGTGTGCAACCGGTCATGTCCACCAGCTGCGACCACCACGTATTGCGTGCCGCCGATCGTGTACGTCATGGGCAGTGCATGAGCGGCAGCCGGGAGTGGCGCGCTCCACAACTCCTTTCCCGTCTCGATGTCCATCGCGCGCAGATGCTGGTCGAAGGTGCCCGCCGAGAACACGAGTCCGCTCGCCGTGAGCATTGCGCCGCCGAGGTTCACCGAACCCCAGTTGCGCGACTCTGGCACTTTCGCGTACTGTGGAAACCATCCGAGTGGAACGCGCCACTTCACCGTGCCCGTATTGAGATCTAGCGCCGTCATCGTACCCCACGGCGGGCGCGTGCAGGTCTCGAGCGTTGTGCGACTCATCGCGTACGGTGTTCCGCTCTGGCGCCCATACTCCAGATCGGGCGCAGACGCCGCTGCGCTCCTGAGACTGTCGCGCGGAATGAGCCGCACTACGAACGCGAGCTGATTGGTCGGCGCTACCAGTATTCCGCGACGCTCATCCACTGACACTCCGGACCAGTTGATTCCGCCGATGTTCCCGGGCCAGATGACGGTTCCCTTCTGTGATGGCGGAGTGAAAACGCCTTCGTTCCGCAACGCCGCGATCTTCGCGCGACATGCAGTGCGTGCAGAATCGGTGACACCGAATGCATCCGCCGTTGACAGGCTCTCGGGCGAGAGCCTGAATGCAGCTGGCGGAAACGGCTGCGTCGGCGACGCGACCTCGCCCGGAACGTCGCTCGCGGGCACAGCTCTTTCCTCTACCGGGAACAGCGGCTTGCCGTCACGCCGATCAAGAATGAATACGTGGCCCATCTTGGTACCGATCGCCACCGCAGGTATCGCCTTCCCTGCACGTCTGAGAGTGAACAACACCGGTTGCGCCGGTACGTCGTAATCCCACAGATCGTGGTGCACCACCTGAAATGCCCAGACGAATGCACCCGTCGAAGCGCGCAGCGCGACCACGGAATTGGCGTACCTGTTGTCGCCGAGACGTTCGCCGCCGAAGAAATCAGGGCTCGCGCTTCCCACGGGAATGAAGACCAGATCGCGCGTTGTATCCGCGGAAAACACGCTCCATGCATTGGCCGCACCCGTATCATGTGCCTTCGGTCCTCGCCACGTGTCGTATCCGGGCTGCCCCGGATCGCGAGGAATCGGGTCGAAGCTCCATCGCAACACACCATTACGCGCGTCAAACGCGCGGATCACGCCGTCGGGTGAGTCAGTGCGGTGATTGTCGGGAACCGCGGATCCCACTATGACGAGATCGCGAACCACGGTAGGCGGCGACGTTACTCCGTACTCCCAGTGGTACTGCGGCTTGTGTCTGAGCCCGACGGTGAGATCCACGCTGCCCTTCGCACCGAACCCTTCACACAGATCGCCCGTTGCTCCGTCGAGTGCGATGAGCCGCGCGTTGACTGTCGCAACGAAGATGCGCTCCGCGCATTTTGCTCGACCGCGCCCTGTCACACTCCCGGCAGCACCTGGATCACTCCACGCGGCAACCCCGCGATTCGCGAAATCCCCATAGTCTTCGTTGTACTGCACGGGCCCATTGAACTTCCACTTCTCCGCCCCGGTCGTCGGGTCCAGCGCCACTACACTCCCCAGCGGGGTGCCGATGTAGAGTGTGCCGTTCACGAGTATCGGAGTGGCCTCGAACCGGCCGCGATCCATGAGAAAGTCGCCCGTCCTGGCAATCCAGGCCAGCTCCAACCCTCTCACGTTCGACGCATTGATCTCGTCGGCCGCCGAATAGCGCGTACCTCCCGGATCACCGCCGTATGCCGGCCAGCCTGATGCCGCGCGCTGCGCAAACAGCGCGGGCGCGGTCAGCACAATTGCAGCCGCGACGCATGACGCATACGACTTGGACAGACAGATATGGTGACGCATCGCCTTTCCTGGTTGGGACAATCGAGCACCGAACAATCCGAGGTTCGTCACTCGAGCCAGCGAAACAGTTCCCTCGTGTACCGCGAGTCACCCGACCGCCTTCATACATCCCGACGGACGTATGCCGGACAAGTTGCAGCCAGTGTCCGTCTCATGAAAGGTGCTGAGCTGCCTCTTGCGCAATATTGTGTTCAGGACTGTGTCAACCGCGTCGCCTTCTCCAGAAGGAACCTGCGCTCCGGAATGCTCGATGTTCGCTCCGCTGCAGCACGAAAATGCGTGATCGCACTCTCCACGTCGCCGGATCTCTCCAGCAGATGTGCCCGAATCGCATCGAGGCGGTAATGGCCAGCTATCCGGGAATCATTTTGCAATCCGTCAAGAAGCTTGAGCCCAACCGCGGCACTGCGCACCATGGACTCCGCGACGATTCTGTTCAGCGTGATCATCGGATTGTCGGACATCGACTCGAGACGCTGATACAGGGTCAGAATGCCTTTCCAATCGGTAGTTTCGCTGGACGGTGCGACGTCGTGCAATGCCGCGATGGCTGCCTGGAGCTGATACGGACCCGACACGCGATCCGCGACATATGACAAACCGTCGCCTATCATCGTACGGTCCCACGCTCCGCGGTCCTGCTCATCGAGCGGAATCAGCTCGCCGACTGGTCCCGTTCGCGCCGCTCGGCGGGCGTCAGTCAGCAACATCAGTCCGAGCAGCCCCGCTACTTCCGTGTCATCCGGAAACCGCACGTGCAGCATGCGCGCGAGCCGGATCGCTTCATTGGACAGATCCACGCGCACGAGCGAAGCGCCGCTGCTGCCGGCGTAGCCTTCATTGAACATGAGATACAGCACGTGAAGCACCGCGCCGAGTCGCTGCTCACTCTCGCTCCTGTCAGGCATCGCGAAAGCGATACCCGAAGTTCTGATGGTCTGCTTGGCGCGACTGATCCGCTGTGCCATGGTCGCCTCAGGCACCATGAATGCGCTCGCAATCTCTGCCGTACCGAGTCCGCCAACGGCGCGCAGTGTCAGCGCGATAGCCGATGACGTCGTCAGCGCCGGATGACTGCACATGAAGAGCAGCACGAGTGAATCGTCTGCCTCCGCACCGATCTCGTCATCCTTTGGCGCAACGAACGGCCCTGCGAGAATCCGCTCGGCGGCAACGATCTCCTCCCTCCGATACCGAGCGCTGTCGGCACGGTGCATGTCCGCGAGCCTTCTTACCGCGACCTGGTATAACCACCCAGCGGGATTACCCGGAACTCCCGCGGATGGCCATTGCTCGCTCGCGGCGACGAGGGCCTCCTGCACCGCATCTTCTGCATCCGGAAAATCTCCGTACCGGTGCGAAACCGCGCCGAGCACGCGGGGCGCCAGCTCGCGCACTAGCTGCGCGACAGCAGTGACGTCCCCGCTACCCTTCACGCATCGATCGGCGGGGCGTCCATCACGCGGCGGACTTCGATCTCCATGTTGAGCGGCTTGCCAGCCGGCCCGGGCGCTGCGGATGCCTTTGCAGCCAGCTCGTACGCACGCTCGGTACTCTCGACGGAGATGATCCAGTACCCCGCCAGAAATTCCTTGGACTCCGCGAACGGACCGTCGGTGACCGGCTCACCGCTCGCGCTGGCGCGAACAAGCTTCGCGTCGCTCGGCGGAGCGAGCCCCTGGCCGTCCACGAACTCGCCGGCCGCCTTCAGATCGCTGTTGAAGCGCATCATGAATTTGATGTGCTCCCTGAAATCCTCCGGAGACCAGTCGTTGATCTTGTAGTCTCCCGTGCCGCGAGGAGTGTTCATCATCATCATGTACTTCATGGGTCTTCTCCTGGAATTAAAGCATCCCGATTGATGCTGGTATTGATAAGTCGGAACGGGCCTCCGGATCTCTACATCGAGCGGTATTCAGCTCGGACGAGCCTAATATCGCTGCAGATCGTGGCCGACCACGGCCTTTCCGGCGAATCCGCCCGCGCGTATGCCGGCGAGCAGCTCGGCGTCGCTGGAACCCATCCTTATGATGTGCGTGAGGATGAGCAGTCGAGGATTTGCCGTGACCGCAATCCGTCCAAGCTCCACGTCAGACGTGTGGAATTCGTGCATGTAGTGTGGCCAGTCCTCGCCACCAGGCCGCTTCTCCGGGGCGAGTCGCGCCGCGGGATACACTTCGTGGACGAGCACATCAACGCCGCGTGCCTCGGCAATCAGTACATCCGACGGACGCGTGTCACCGGAGATGACTACCGATCGCGTCGGCGTGTCAACGCGATACCCGAGCGATTCCTTCCAGCTCCCGTGCAGAACAGGAAAGGCGGTGACGCGCACTCCGCCGCTGTCGTAGACCACTCCCCGTGTCACTTCGTGAACGATGACGGCAAATCCGTTGGGTGCGTCGTGCTCCAGGCCATTGGTGCGGATGTCCTCGTCCTCCGCCCACGCGGCGATGATATCGTCCGTCATCACCTTTGTGCCGTGCGGCCCGAACACGGCGAGAGGACGGCGACGGCCCATGACCCACGACGTGAAAATCAGATCCGGGTAGCCGAGGGTATGATCGCTGTGCAGGTGGGTGATGAAGAGAGCCGTCACGTCGTTGAGAGGCAGGTGCGCCGCCGCCATGCGCCGCATTACACCGGCGCCCGCGTCGAATAGGAATACCCGGTCACCGACGAGAACCGCCGTGGCCGGCCCCGATGCCAGCGGGTCCGGGACAGGCGTTCCAGTACCGAGCAGGACCACGATGGTGCTGTCGTCTGGTCGCGCTGTCAGGGCGGTCGGCGATCCCTGGGCGCTGCCCAGAGCCAGCGCGGCCAGTATCACCAGGCTGGGAATCATGATCGTATTTGGACTGGAAATAGGCGACATATCCAAGCCAACCATCGACTCGAGCATTCGGCCTCTGGATTCGGGTTTGGGTAATGGGCGCGACCCGGCAACGTCCCGCCCATCCGGCTGTTAAAACGTTTCCGGAAACATCTGCAACAATTTTGATGAGATCGGTAGCCCTGCGCCCGTCCTCAGTTCGTGAGCAGTCGTCGCACCGCCGGAACCACAACCAGATGCAGCAATCCCTGCGGTCTG
>JALYYT010000138.1 GCA_030946285.1 Gemmatimonadota bacterium | reverse complement strand
CCCACCATTCAAGGGCCCCACCACGTTCGATCAGTTGTTCGACAGAATGGAATGCGCCAGGCAGAGACCCTTCAGCGTCAATGCCGGGTCCACTGAGTCGAAACCGTCGCAGAAGGGACGAAAATTCTCGGCGAGTCCGCCTGTGGCAACCACGTGCGGCACCTCCGGACGCGGCCACTCGGCCTTTATACGCCGTATGAGTCCGTCGATCGAGTCGGCGGCACCGAATACCACACCTGCCCGAATGCAGTCGGCCGTATTCGTCCCGATCGCCTTCACGGGAGTCGCGAGCGCCGTGCTCGGTAGCATCGCAGTCTTCGAGAACAGCGTCCAGGCCGATGTCTGAATGCCGGGCTGGATTATCCCGCCGAAGAAGGAGCCGCCGGCGCTCACACAGTCGTACGTTGTCGCCGTTCCCATATCCACCACGATGCAGTCGCGCCCCAGGAGCTGACTCGCCGCGAGCGTATTCACGACACGATCAGCGCCGACGGTCGCGGGTTCATCGACGTCGAGCGTGATTGGCAACGCCGACTTGGAGTCCACGACCACCGGCGTGACACCGAACGCGAGATCGCACGCATCTACCACACTCTGCGTCACCTGCGGAACAACCGAGCAGAGCGCAACCCCTGTGACCGACGCCGAGTCGATGCCTTCGGCGCTCACAAGCTGAAGTAAAAGGACACGCATCTCGTCTGCGGTTCGGGGGGCTGACGTGGTCAGCCGCCAATGTGCGCGGAGAAGTTCACCGTCGAAGAGCCCAGCGGTCGTCTCGGTGTTCCCGATATCAATTGCCAACAGCATCAGTCAGTTCCTTGCTTCGAGTACCAGTGAGCCGCTTCGGACGCGTGCGACGGAATCGGCGATCTCGACGAGCAGCTCCCCAGTGGGGGCGATGCCAGTTACACGGCCGCGCAACGGTTCGATGCAGTTGCGCCCGCGCGCCATGTCCCGAGCCGCGTATTCGTCCATCTCTTCCCCACTCAGTTCGCCATTCGCCGCAGCAGCGGTGCGCAACTCGGGAAGCAGCGCGCAAACAACTTCGGATCGCGAAGTCCCCGCGTCGAGCGCGCCGGCCGCGGCGTAGTCGTTCGGCCGTTGCATGTTGACTCCCAGGCCGATCGCGACCCAGTCGAGCCTGTCACCCCGCCACCGCGCTTCGACGAGGATCCCACCGAGCTTGGCGTCGTCAATATACAGATCGTTCGGCCACTTCAGGCGCACTGGCTCCGACGCGAATGTGTCCAGCGTCCGCGCCGCCGCCAAACCGATTCTGATGGACAGCACGTCCAGCGCCGATGTATCCGCGGGTCGCTCGACGAGCGTCATCCAGATCCCCCGTGGCGGCGATGACCAGCGCTTCCCCGCGCGCCCACGCCCAGCGGCCTGCGCGTCGGCGATCACCACGGTGCCGCCGGGGGCGCCTGCCGCTGCCAGAGAGTGAGCCTCGTCCATTGTCGAGCCGACGACTTCGAAAAGCGCAACGCGTGACACGCCTGTGCGACCCGCTATTTCCGCGGAAGACAGCCCGTCATAGGCGTCCGCGCCGACGGAGTCAGCCACCACGCGAGAAATACACAGCGAGCACCACCGCGCCGAGCAGCACGCGGTAGAGCGCAAAGACGCCATACGAATGCCGGCTCACGTACTTCAGCAGCACCGAAATCGCCAACCATCCACTCAGCGCGGAAGCCACGACTCCCACGATAAGCGGCATGCTCATGCCCGATTCGCGGATGAGGTGCGGCCCCTTGAGTATCACGGCCGCGGCGATGATCGGCATGCTGAGCAGGAAGCTGAAAGCGGCAGCTCCGTTCCGGTCGAGGCCCAAGGCGCGCGCAGCGGTGATCGTCGACCCTGAACGCGACACGCCCGGAATCAGCGCGAATACCTGGGCGAGCCCTATTACAATCGCGTCAACCCATGTCATGTGTGTGAGCGGTCGGTCGCGGCTCGCCAACTTGTCGGCCAGCCAGAGCAGGATTCCCATGACGATGAGTGCGGAAGCGATTAGCGCTGGATTCCGGAACGCCGACTCCGCCTTCTTCTCCAGGAGCAGCCCGAAGATTCCCCCGGGTATAGTGGCAGCCACGAGAAACGCCGCACGCTTCTGCTCCATCGTTACAATCCTGCGCGTAACGACGATCTGCCAGGCTGCGCGAATCAGATCGGCCCACTCCGCGCGGAAGTACCATACGACCGCCACCAGAGTGCCGAAGTGCAGTGCGACGTCGAACGACAGCCCAGGGTCCGGCCAGTTAAACAGCCATGGCGCGAGTGTCAGGTGTGCGGAGCTGCTGATCGGAAGGAATTCGGCCAACCCCTGAAGCAGTCCGAGTACAAGTGCCTGAAAGATCGTGGGCATCAGTGATGTATTGTGCGTGAGTGTGCGGTTGCGTGAGTCAGTGCGCGTCCGACGGCTGTTCGATTGCCTGCCGGTAGATCGCTTCGTACTGCAACAGTATTGCGTCGAGCGAGAACCGCCGG
>JALYYT010000136.1 GCA_030946285.1 Gemmatimonadota bacterium | reverse complement strand
CAGCGCGAGGTCGAGGGTTACCTGCAGACCAAGGCTGAAGGTCTGGTTGATGACATTGTCGGCACCGGCAATGCGCGGGTCCGCGTTTCCGCAGCGCTCAACTTCGACAAGATAGAGCGTTCCTCGCAACTCATTGATCCTGAAAAGCAGGCCGCGAACACCGAGCAGCGCTACGAAATCACTCCCGGTGCGCAGGGCGGAGCGGCTTCATCCAATGTCGCGATGAGCTACGACAACTCCAAGATCACGGAGAATTTCCAGGGCGCGATCGGGAACATAAAGAAGCTTTCCATCGCTGTCCTGCTGAATGACAGGATCGTTCCACCGCCGGCGGGTTCCGCGACAGATGCGAAGCCGACGTATGTCGCTCGCACCCCGGAAGAAGTGGCAAGGATCGAATCTCTCATCCGCGGCGCGGTGGGCGCCGACAGCACTCGGGGAGACGTAGTCACCGTCGTCGCCACGCACTTTGACGTCGCCCCGATGGCTGCCGCGGAGAAGGAAGCGCCAAAGTCGATGATCGCGACAGTTCAGCAATATCAGAAACCAGCGATTTCGCTACTCGCGATCGTTGCGCTCCTGGTGGTCTCGATGATGTTGATCAAGGCAATCAAATCAATTCCAGCGCCGGCAGCTCGCGCCGGGTACGCACCCCTTGCCCTTCCATCCGGTCAGTTCGCCAATTCCGCTCAGGACATGGCGCACGCGATCACACACACTTCGCATCAGCCGCAGGGTTATTCGGGGTCGTTCAACGCGGAGCCCATGGCCTTTCCTGAACAGAACCATGCTCGCGGACGAGTAGCGGCAACGATCGCAGCGAAACCGGAAGTCTCCACTCGCGTCGTTCGCGCCTGGCTCAAGGAAGCAGTCTAAATGGGAACCAGTGTTGTGAAGTCCGACGACAAGAGCGTAGCGCAGCTTTCCGTTACTGAATTGACGGGTCCGCAGAAAGTCGCCGTGCTGTGCATGTCCCTGGGCGCGGAAGAAGCGGTCAGGCTCACGCAAGCTCTCACACCTGACGAAGCGGAAGAGATAAGCTTCCACATCGCGCAGATGGAACAGGTCAGCGCACCGACCGTCGAAGCGGTGCTCGCCGAGTGGATGCAGATGGCGCTCGCGGTCGATTCGATCGCCCAGGGCGGTATCACGTATGCAAGTGAAGTGCTCGAGAAGGCGTTCGGTACGCAGCGCGCGAACGCGACTCTCGGCCGCATTCAGTCGCAGCTCGCTGATTCGGCAGGATTGCATCGGCTCCGGAGTGCCGATCCTCAGCAGCTCGCCACCACGCTCCGTGGAGAGCACCCGCAAACGATCGCGCTGGTGCTGGCCCATCTGGAGGCGCAGCAGACAGCGACCATTCTCAAGGATCTTGATCCGTCTCTCGGTGGCGAGGTGATGTATCGCATCGGGTGCATGGAAAAGGTCGCGCCGGACATGATGCTTCTGGTCGAGAAGGCGCTCAGCAACGAGACGGATCTCAGCTTTACACGCGGACTCCGCGCGGCTGGTGGTCCGGACGCAGTCGCGAGCGTGCTCAACCACGTATCAGGCTCGCTCGAGAAGGATCTCCTGGACCAGATCGGCGAGCGCGATACGCAGCTCTGTGAACAGATCAAGAATCTCATGTTCGTCTTCGACGATGTGGGCAAGCTGGACGACCGATCCCTGCAGCGTCTGCTGCGCGAGGTGGATGCGCGCACGCTATCACTGGCACTCAAGACCGCCAAGGAAGAATTGCGCGAACGGATGATGGCCGGCATGTCTGCACGCGCAGTCACGGCTCTAAAGGAAGAGATCGCGATGCTCGGCGCGGTTCGCGTCCGCGACGTCGAGGCTGCACAGGCACAGATCGTCGCGCAGGTGCGGTCACTGGAAGCGGCTGGCGAAATAACGATCGGCGTCGGAGCAATGGAAGATGCGTTCATCGAGTAGGCCGGGCGTCTTCGCCCCGCAATCCTTTCCGGACCGTCCTGCCAGCTGGGCGCCCGACGATATGGCGTCCCTCACGTGGAACGGCTCGAATGAGCGCGTGCGGAACGAAGTCGAGGTCAGCCCTGCCGAACGCATGCGACTCGACATTGAACAGCGAGTGGAGGATGCTCAAGCGGCTGGCTATGCCGCCGGGAGACTCGACGGCGAACTCGCCGAAGCAACGCGCCTTCGCAACGCGGTCGCAGCCGCGGAGTCGGCTCTCGACACCATCCGCGTCAGCGAAGTAAAATGGCAGGACTGCGTCACGGAGAACATCGTTGCGCTTTCGCTCACGGTGGCGCGCCACATAGTCGGACGCGAACTGCGGTCCGACGCCGACAGTGTCGCCGAGCTGGTGAAGCGCGCGCTGGCCGAGTTCCCAATCGACCAGCCGATGCGCGTCCGCGTCAATCCTCACGACCTTTCGCTTCTCGCCATCCCGAACGCTGCGGACGGTGAGCCGGTGTCCATCGCGCCCAACAGGGATGTACGCTGGCTCGCGGATCTTCGCATCCATCCAGGAGGCTGCGTCGTTGAAGGACGCGAGCGCATCGTTGACGGACGAATAGACACCGCACTCGAGCGCCTGTACCGCAAGCTCACCGACTCCGATGCTTGAAGCGCTGAACTACCGGGTCACGGAAACGCCGCGGTTCGATCGCTACGGTCGGGTCACCCGCGTCGTCGGGCTCGTGATCGAGGCAACCGGCCTCGATGTTGGCGTCGGCGAATTGTGTCGCGTCACGAGTCTCACGGATGACCGTTCCGTTCTCGCAGAGGTCGTCGGCTTTCACGAGGATCACGTGATCCTCATGCCGCTGGGCGAGCTCGACGGCCTGCACGCGGGAAGTTTTGTTCAGCCACTCGGTCGTTCTTTCGGCGTTGATGTCGGACCCGCTTTGCTCGGTCGCGTGCTGAACGGTCTCGGCCACCCAATAGACGACAAGGGCCCGATCGAATTCACTGAACGCGTACCGCTGACCGCTGAGCCGCCGAACCCGCTCGAGCGCCGAATGATAGACGAGCCACTCGAAACCGGTGTGCGCGCTATTGACGGCATGCTCACGATCGGTCGAGGCCAGCGTGTCGGGATCTTCGCCGGATCCGGAGTAGGCAAGAGCACGCTTCTCGGAATGATCGCGCGTCACGCAAAAGCTGATGTCAATGTCATCGCGCTCCTTGGTGAGCGCGGTCGCGAAGTGCGCGACTTCATCGAACACTCGCTCGGCGAGGAGGGACTCGCGCGCTCCGTGATCATTGTCGCGACAGGCGACCAGGCCGCCCTCGTTCGCGCGCGCGGCGCACTCGTCGCGACCGCAATCGCGGAATACTTCCGCGATCAGGGCAAACACGTACTCCTAATGCTGGATTCGGTGACGCGCGTTGCTATGGCCTGGCGTGAGATCGGGCTTGCGACTGGTGAGCCGCCGACAACCAAGGGTTATCCCCCGTCGGTATTCGCATCGCTGCCGCGACTCCTCGAGCGCGCCGGCAACGCACGAGTGGGCGGCATCACTGGTATCTACACTGTTCTCGTGGACGGCGATGACTTCAACGAGCCGGTCGCCGACGCGACTCGCTCGATACTCGACGGCCACATCGTCCTGACGCGAAAGCTCGCTTCGTCCGGGCACTTCCCTTCAATTGACATCCTCGACAGCAAGAGCCGTGTGCGCGACCAGGTGATTTCCGCAGAACAGCGGAACTGCGCCGAGACGATCATGCGCACCGAGGCCACATACCGAGAGAAGGAAGATCTGATTCTCGTTGGAGCATATCAGAAAGGAACGAATCCCGCCGTTGATTCGGCGGTAGAGCACCGCGATGAGGTGCTCGGGCTGCTGAGACAGCGCGCCAACGAAACTACATCACTCGGCGAAACTCGTGCGACGATGCGCGATATCTCCGGCAAGATCACGACTTCGAACAAGCGAGGAATCTGACGATGTTCAGATTCCGCCTTCAGCAGGTTCTCGACCTCCGCGAAAAGCAGGAGCGTCACCTCGCATCGCAGCTCGCTTCGGCCCTGGGCGCCGAGAAGGCAGCTCGCGAAACGCTGGACGGATTGCGCGCGGAGCGCGATGCCGGAGCACGTGGCATGAGCGACGGCGCCTTGCGTTCTGTGGGCGAGCTCACGACGCTCGCTTTCGTGCTCCAGCAGATGGATGGGCAGATAACCGACGCGAACGACAGCGTTAACGCCGCCAACGAGAGCGTATCGCAGGTGCAGCAGGCTTTCAATGCCGCGTTCAAGGATCGTCGGGTGCTGGACCGGCTCCGGGAGAGACACGAAGAGACTCACCGTGTCACGTCCGAGCAGACTGACAGAAGGACCATGGATGACATCGCGCTCTCGCGGTTTGTCCACAACGATAATGGTCAATGAAAAGATTACTCATCCCCTTTGTAGCGGCCTTCGGGCTAAGTCTTGGCGTGGCGACCGGAATAGTTGTCGTCCGCGCGCCGAAACCGGTTCCAGTGAAGGCTACGCCGCTGAAAGTCGCGGCCCCAAAGCCTGCGGTGGTGACGGTTCCCGACACGACGGCAACGGTGAAGCCGGATTCTTCTGCCGAGGCGAACGCCATAGCGGCCGGGTCTGTGGCGGATACCACTACAGCGGGAGTATCGAAACCATCAACTGCTGTGAACGGGTCTGCAGCGGGAACGGAGGGTGCTGCGAGCGCGAAGAAGCTCGTGGCCTCCGCTCCAACGACGACACCAACCACTGCATCGCACGTTGCGCCTGGCGGCGCGAAGCTGGCGAGCGCTACCGGGAAACCCGCGGCCACGCCAAAACCGGTATCCGATTCATTGATCGGCCGTCGCCTGGCTCAGGTATTCAGCGCGATGCAGGCAAAGGACGCCGCGCGGGTGCTCGAGCAGATGAGCGACGGTGATGTTCGTGCCATTCTCGGCTCGCTGTCGAGCAAGCAGCAGGCAGCGATCCTCGGAAGTTTCCCGACGCAGCGCGCCGCACTCATACTTCAGGCGACGCTGCGCACTCCTTCAGGCGGTGTTGAATGAACATGCTACCATTGTGCTTCGCTCCACCCGAGAACAAGACGACAGAAGCTGCCACGGCAGCAGCGCGTCAGAGGCGGGAATCAGAAGCGCCAAGCATTTCAGGTACCAACGCCTTCGCAGCTACGCTCGCCCATGCGATCCAGCCGCCGCCGCCACCGCCTGCACCAAAGAAAGATGACGCAAACTCCGATCTGGATGCGCGGTCAGCCGGCGTCGGAGCGCGGGCTGACAATGGAAAACCAGCCTTCGCTGCGGCCGCGGAAGCGCGCGCAGCCGCTGCTGCGACTCCCGTTGACAACCCGAACTCCGACGCGGAAGCTCTCAATCCTGATTTCAGATCGCGTCTGGGACGAGTCATTACGCGCATGCACGATGAGTTCGGAAAGGACGTGCAGCTTGTGGAAGGATTCAGAAGCCAGTCGCGCCAGGACTTCCTCTACGATCAGGGGCGTTCGCGGCCGGGTGATGTCGTCACGTGGACCAAGTCGAGCAAGCATACGCTGGGCCTCGCGGCGGATGTCACGATCAATGGATCATATACGGACACGACCGGTTTCCAGCAGCTCGCACAGATTGCCGCGCAGGAAGGACTCCGCACGCTCGGCGCGAAGGATCCGGGGCACATAGAGATGCCCACACATGGTGGCGCCGCAGCATGGGGCACGGCTGCGGACGTGACCAACATTGATGACAACGTGTCGCGCGCCATCGGCATTGCGCTCGACCAGGGCACCGCTGCGGGCGATTCACCGAAGACCGACGACGGCATCGCGAGCTTCAACGGATTGCTGAGTCGCGCTGGACGGAGCGCGTCAGCTCCGCCGATCATGATGCCTGCGATGTCGGCGGGTGGCGGCGGAATGAGGGGCAGCATGTCCGGCCGCAATGGTGACGGTCCGCAGGACAGTTCCAGATCCACGGAGCCGGCAACTGTTGCGAAGGTGGCAGACGTCGCGCAGGTCGCGCAGGTGGCCCAGGTAGGGCATGTCGGTCCGGTGATCGGTTCACAAGCGCACGGCGCGGGTGCAAATGTCGTCGCCGCGACCGGATCGATCGCGGCAGAACGGGTCGGTGCAATGCTCGACGCACGCGACGCGAGCCCGGCGGCGCCGCTGTCACACGTCACACTGAACGTGGACAATGGCGCGGGCGGAACGGACAAGATCACCGTCCAGCTGCGATCAGGTGCAGTCGACACGGCGATCTCGCTGGGAGATCCGAACAGGGCCGACCGGATGTCACTCCGAGTCGGCGAGTTGCAGCATGCACTGGAGCAGCACGGACTCGACGCTACAGCGATCAGCGTCGGATCTTCAGGAAAGAGTACAGGGCCGGGATGGAGCCCGCGCCAGGGAAGCGATCAGAATCCTAACGATGGGAATTCTTCGCTCAACCACCGGGACAACCGACAGGACGCGGATGCAACCCGACAGCGCTCTCGCAGAGAGCAGCAGGGAGGAAGGCAGAAGTGATTACAACACCGATAATGGGTATCCGGCCGGCGCGTGACACATCCACACCTACCGCGTCGTCATCGAGCGCGTCCAACGCTTCAACAACGGCCAATGACGCGATCACGGGTGCGGCTGGCGGAGCCATGGGGAAGAATGAGTTCGTCAAGCTGCTCGTAACCCAGATGAAGAATCAGGATCCGCTCAATCCAATGGACGGTAAGGACCTCGCGGCACAGCTCGCGCAGTTCTCGAGTGTCGAACAGCTCATCAACGCGAACACGACGCTCAGCAACATCGCGTCGCTGCTCACGCCGCCGGCGCCGACGTCCACGCACACTGGGAGCAGCAACACCAGCAACACCAGCAACACCAGCAATACCAACACGAACAGCACGGCGCCTTCGGCGTAACGCCAGAAACGACCTACAACTCCACAAGGAAACCACCACAATGGATCGCTCGCTATTCTCCGCCGTTTCTGGCCTGAGAAACAACCAGACGGCAATGGACGTCATCGGCAACAACATCGCCAACGTCAATACTACCGCGTTCAAGTCAAGTGCGGCCAACTTCACCGAAAGCTTCTCACAGGTGCTGGCCGGTGCAGCGCGTCCGTCCGTTAATTCCGGCGGCGTGAACGGCGTTTCTGTCGGTCTCGGCTCCAAGCTCAGCAGCATTGATACCTCCTTCACCCAGGGCAACCTCCACGCGACAGGCGTGCCGACCAACCTCGCCATTCAGGGCAACTCGCTTTTCGTTGTCGCCAAGGGACCGCAGACGATGTACACGCGGGACGGAAATTTCAAATGGGACGCCAATGGTAACCTCGTCGCGTCCAATGGCGCCGTGGTGCAGGGTCTCATGGCGACGAACGGAGTGCTGGGCGGATCGCTCACCAACATCTCTGCGCCCATCGGACAGACGTCCCCGGCGAGCGCCACGACAACTGTCTCGGTTGCTGGTAATTTCAACGCTCAGGCCCCGGTGATAACGGCGGTCGACGTGCGCAACCCGACTGCAGCCGAGCTCGCCGCTCCGGGCAATGCCGGTTCTGTGGTTCAGAACACGCTGAGCGTGTACGACTCGCTCGGTACCAGGCACAACCTCACGCTGGTGGCGTGGAAGACCAGCGCGACCACATGGGACGCGAAGATCGATCCGACCGGCCTTGGCTACGACAACACCAAGCCGTACACGTTCGGGCCAGGCGCCCAGTCGTCGCCGGCGGGAGCCGCCACTCCGTGGCAGTTCACGTTCAATACGGACGGTACCGTGAATACCACTTCGTCGAATCTGCCGAGCGTGACGTTCACGCCAAGCAATGGCGGAGCGGCCGTCTCGCTCAAGTTGAACCCGGGCACGGGCTCCACGGGTGTCACATCGTTCACTGCCGGCAATTCGGCCGTTCTCAGCTACCAGAATGGATATGCCTCGGGCGTCCTCGAAAACGTGGCCGTCGCTCCCGACGGGACGGTGACCGGGTCGTTCTCGAACGGCACCAGCCAGACTCTTGGCCAGATCGCGCTCGCGGCGTTCAACAATCCGGAAGGTCTGGAGCGGGTCGCAGACAGCATGTACACGGTGTCAGCCAACTCCGGCACGCCGCTCGTTGGCTACTCAGGCAAGGATACGACCTCGACCATTGCCAGCGGAAATCTGGAGATGTCGAACGTGGACCTCGCCCAGGAATTCACCAACATGATCATCACCCAGCGCGGATTCGAAGCGAACGGGAAGATGGTCACGTCGAGCGATCAGATGCTTCAAAGCCTGATTCAGATGAAGCAGTAGTCTCATAGCGCGGATGGATGCAGTTCGCGCCGGCGGCAAGTTTGGCCGAGGGCAGCCCGGAAGAAATTGCCGGGCTGCCCTTTTTTGTCCATCACCGAGCTCATGATGGAAATTTGACGACGATTAGGTAAGCTCTTTGATGACAACGTCTTAGGGCCTCATATACCGGTCCGAAATTCACCCACTGAAGATGGTATGTCCCCTGCTTTTACCGGTGCCGAGCAGCAGGCATTGCAGGAACCATTTCCGATGAGTGAGACGTATGGCCGAAGAGACTCCTCCAGTTACAGAAGAAGCCGAGCCGGCGAAGAAAGCGGGCATCGCGCGTGTGCTGCCGGTTATCGGCGGAGTCGTGGGAGGCCTGGCGCTCGGTGCAACGCTCGGCTTCACGCTTCTGGGACCGAAGCTGTCACACAAGAGCGCACCGGCCACGGCAGCAGTAACTCCGGCCGCAGAGGGCGGTGTTGCCCCGGCTGAAGGCGGCTCGAAGAAAGGCGGCGGCGCCCCATCGATTTATCAGCTGGACAATCTGGTAATGAATCCCGCCGGTTCAGGAGGCGCGCATTTCCTCCTCCTGTCGGTCGCGCTGGAAGTGAAGGACGCGGCCTCACTCGACATGCTCAAGGGGCGAGACGCCGAGCTACGCGACGGGATTCTCCGGATTCTCTCCAAGAAGACCATCGAACAGGTCACCGAGCTCCAGGCCAGAGATCAGTTCGCCAGCGAGCTGAAGGGAGTGCTCGCGAAGATGTTCGGCGACGGCACGGTAGTGAAGATCTACTTCCCTCAATTCGTGATACAGTGAGCACAGACGATCGCCCGATGGCTTCGGGCACGCTGTCGCAAAGCGAGATCGACCGTCTTCTCGGCGGCGCGAGCAATCTCCCGTTTGCGAATCCGGCGGAGGACGCCGGCATCCAGATGTACGACTTCCGCCGTCCGCACCGAGTGTCCAAGGAGCGTCTTCGTACGCTCGAGGCCATCTACGAGCGGCTCGTGAAGTCACTTGAAAGCTGGGTGATAGGTCGTGTTCGCGGCCAGATCGAGATGCGGCTTCAGGGTGTTGAGCAGTTCTCGTTCGGCGAGTTCACCCTCTCGCTGCCGACGCCGTGTGCCTCC